>NZ_AGAF01000167.1 GCF_000224515.1 Desulfosporosinus sp. OT
AAAATCGCCCCTCGGAGCCCCCGAACGCTCACCAAGCCGCCTCAAACGGCGAGCTATTCTCGCCCTGATAACTCACATGGACGCCCGTCCGCTTAACATGCAAAGCCTCCAAATCCAACGGCAAATTCTCCAGCTCCCGCAAACTGGCCAGCACTTCCTCCGGCCGGACACTCCCCGCGTTGCCCATCTCGACCTCCAGATCGAAGGTAATCTCGTCCCCATGGATTTCGCCTTCCAATCGCTTAACCCAAGGTCGAATGTCCTTATCCGTTGGCCCTTTTTTTGAATAACGTGAATAGTTCACATGTTCCCTGGCCAGCCAAGCTCCAACCGCTTCTTGCAAACGTTCCGGTAGAATCGGCAAAGCCATAAGAACGCGCATCTTATAACTCGCTGCATTGAGTACTGCCATCAAGGGTTTTGCACCCTGAGTCAAGACACGACCTTGCAAGAGCCGAATACCAGGTGGCAACTGCTCCTGAATACGTGCTAATACTTCCCCCAAGTCCATATCACGTTGGATATCAATGTCCACGTACTCTCGTTCCCCTTCTGTTCCAACCGCCAAGGCGAAACCGAAGGAAATTTTCGGACGTGGATTAAAGCCCTCCGTATAAGACATATTGATCCCTGCCCGACGAATCGCACGCTCAAACACCCGTGTCAAGTCCAGGTGTGCGATATATCTTGCATCTTCAACTTTGGTATAGGCGATTCTTAGCCGCATGGCACTCACCCTTTCAACTCAATCTGAACCCCTCTGCCGGGGCAAATTCCGCACCCAGTACATACATCATACCGACAATCGATAGTCTTTGCTTCTTGAAGTGCTCGATGGTGCTCTTGCACCAAGAACTGTTTTGTCACCCCACTCTCTAAATGCTCCCAAGGTAAAATATCATCATAGTCCATCGCCCGATTAGCATAAAAATGAGGGTCCATTCCTAACTCTTTAAAGGCCTCCATCCACACATCTTCCCGAAATTGCTCTGACCAGCCATCAAAACGCGCTCCATGGCGGTAAGCCCATTCCAAAAGCGGAGCCAAGCGCCGATCTCCTTTGGCAAAGACTGCCTCCAGATAACTTGTCTTTATATCATGATAATTATATTTTAAACGGCGATCTCGCAATTTTTCTCTGAGATATCTCTGCTTTAATTCCACGGAAGCTTTGGCTTCCTGCGGTTCCCACTGGAAGGGCGTGTGCGCTTTAGGAACAAAGATACTCGTAGAGATTGTCACCGTAATATTGCGACGTCCCAGCTTAGTTCCCAGATTGGCGACTTTTTTAGCCAGATCGACAATCCCATCGATGTCTTCCTGGGTCTCTGTCGGTAATCCCACCATGAAATATAATTTGATGGTGGACCAGCCTTTTTTGAAGGCAGCCTCAGCAGCATTTAATAGATTCTCCTCCGAAACCCCTTTGTTGATGACATTCCGTAAGCGTTGTGAGCCTGCTTCCGGGGCAAACGTTAAGCCGGATTTGCGAGCCTTCTGAACTGTCTCAGCTAAATCAACGTCAAACGAATCGACACGCAGTGAGGGGAGTGAAACGCCGACCCTTGCGGGCCCATGTTTCTCAAGGATGGCCTGAATGACCGGTTGTATGCAGGTGTAATCCCCACTGGAAAGCGAAGTGAGCGCAATCTCATCATATCCCGTCGAACGCACCAATTCCTCGGTTTGCTTCAGCAGCGTTTCCACAGAACGTTCCCGAACTGGTCGATAAATCATGCCTGCCTGACAAAAACGGCACCCTCGGGAACAGCCGCGCATGACTTCGAGCATCATCCGATCATGCACAATTTCCATGTACGGGACAACCGGATTAGTGGGGAAAAACGCTTGGTCCAAATTTTGCACGATGGCCTTTTCCACAACGGCTGGAACACCCGCTTCAGCCTCAATCTTCTCGATTCGCCCGTCGGCTTTATAGGTTACATGGTAGAAATCCGGCACATAAACCCCTTGTACCTGGGCAACCCGGACTAAAAATTCGTTCCGAGGCAGAGGGTTCTTCTTTTGCTCAGCGATAAGGCGAAGCACTTCAGGCAACTGCTCTTCACTCTCCCCCAGGAGGAAGAAGTCGATAAACCCAACGAGGGGTTCCGGATTGAAGGCACAAGGGCCTCCGGCAATAATCCAAGGATCGTCGATCCCGCGTTCTTCCGTACGCAACGGAATTCCTGCTAAATCGAGCATACTGAGTATATTGGTATAACTCATCTCATACTGCAGGGTAAATCCGACCACATCAAACTCTTTAAGCGGTTGAAACGATTCCAGAGCATAGAGGGGAATATTCCTTTCCCGCATCATCTCTTCCATATCCACCCAAGGAGTAAACGCTCTTTCACAAAGAAATTCCGGGTACGAATTGACCAAGTGGTAGAGAATCCTTGTTCCTAAGTGGGACATTCCAACTTCATACACATCCGGGAAAGCAAAGGCCATGTGGACCTCTGTTTGCTCCCAGTCTTTGCGAATCGCATTCCATTCTGATCCTAAATAGCGGCTGGGTTTCAAGACCTTGGGTAAGAACCGTTCGACCTGCCGGCGTACTTCCGCCGCAGTTAATTTACTCATGCTGTCAACGAGGCCTCCTTGTACTACATTGTGATCTTAGATTATATCATAAATTCCCTAATTTTACATGTTTCAACCTCAGTCTTTATCCCATCCCTCTAACCCGCGCTATTATGACTTCTAAACTTATAGTTTCCCCACTGGAAAACGAATTCCCTCCCGCATCATTCCTTCCACCACATCTGTTTCGGTCAGTATCTTACCCAGTCCCATTTCTTCATTCGTCAAGGAGACCATAGCATAGCGATCAGGGGTAAATTCCTCAACGATTCGTACCAGCGGAGTACTCCGGTGAACGGTTAGCCATTTGCTACGCATCAGCCCTCTCTTTACCAATTCCTCTTTCTTACGGGTCAATTGCCGGAGAAACGTAATATGAGCAGCTGAAATTTCTTTACTACCAGCAAACCAGAAGAATCCCCCCAAAATCATTAAGGTGAGCGATCCTTCTGTAAATTTTCCTTGACTCCATAGAATTATTCCGTAGAGGGCAAAAAGAACGCCCAGCCATTGACCAGACTTGGCCAAGAACTTCGTAGTCCGGACGAATCCGAACCCTTCCGCGCAAATTGCTCGCAGGACACGTCCACCATCCAGCGGCAAAACGGGGATTAAATTAAACGCTGCCAGCCAAAAGTTATACCGGACAAAATCATTAGCCAGCTCTCCCGTCCACAGCCCATGCCACCTTAACACCTGAGCCCCAAATAGGAGCGCCACGTTAAAGGCTGGACCGGCTAAAGCCATCACACTTTCCTCAAGCTTTCTACCCTCAAAGAGATCATCGCAATAAGCCGCTCCACCAATGGGAAACAGTTCTAAGCCAACGACTTTAAAACCATAGGCTTTAGCGGTCAAAAGATGCGCCAATTCATGCCCGAGCACCAAGCTAAAGACGAGAAGAGCCTGGGCTACTAAACCCAGGACTCCGTAGACTACCAAAACCAACAGAAATGTGGGATGAATTCGAAGGCTCATCCCATTAATTTTTGCGAGCTCCATTTTTCCTCCCCCTTAAGGCGTGGTTCGATGTTCGATATTTGTGGTTCGAACTCTGAATTTCGATTCTCCGAATCGAAGAACGGAATTGATCTTTAAGCTTTAATATATTTTGGCGAACTATATTTGCTTCGAACCACAATCCACTGGTTCGATATTTGTGGTTCGATTTGTGAATTCGATTCTGCGAATCGAAGACGGAATTAATCTTTAGGCTTTAATTTATTGGGCGAACTTTGTTCGCTTCGATTCGAACCACGATCTACGATTTGGGCGGTATGAGATAAGGTATCGGGTTGACCGGTTGGTTATTTTTTCTTAATTCAAAATGCAGCCAGGGTTTCTTCAGAGGTGCAGAAAGTCCCACTGCTCCAAGAACATCCCCTTTCTTGACCCGCTGACCTTTTTGGACAGCAATGTCGCCCAGGTTCCCCAGGACAGTGGTCCAGCCATCGCCCAAGTCCACTTTCACAATCTTTCCGAGTTGAGAATCGTCTCCCACTAAGGTAACAACCCCAGCAGCCGGCGAAACCACCGGGGTCCCCAAAGCACTTGCCACATCAATTCCATTATGAACTGAACCCAAGGCATTGCTCCCCCCGTCTCCGACCTCTCCAAACCCGGCAACAACGGCGCCTGAAAGCGGAGCCAAAAACTGACCTTTCATCTTCGCATCGACGGGCACGCCCTTATTGCTAACACCCCCAAGTGACAAAGCATCTTTGGCCATGCCATTCAAAGCTCCGTAAAAATTACCAGAATCCATCGCACTCCGATATAGCGAGTGAACCGTAAGGGAAACCCCATCTGAACTATTGGCGCTAAAGAAAACTAAGAGAAAGAGCACAGCGGCTATCAACGTTCGCTTCTGAGTTCCGTTCCAATGTTGCAATAAGTTCCCCCAACCCGACTTGACTGGACTTCGATTACGCCCAGATTGACGATGATAGAGTGGTGCCGATTTACCCCGCCCCTGTTCTTTCCCCACTTCATGGATCGCTCGTTCCCATTCCCAGTCATCCCAACGTTCAAAAGGATTCATCCTTCTCAACCTCACTTTCGTGGTTCGTGGTTCGATATTCGTTGTTCGATTTGTGAATTCGATTCTGCGAATCGAAGAACGGAATTAAAATCCTTATGGCTTCAAATCTTTTGCGAACTCTGTTCGCTTCGATTCGTACCACGATCCACGAACATCGAACCACGATCAGGCTCGTACATCCCTTAATAGTCTATGAGAGGGCAAAAAAAATAGAACTGCTGTGCAGCTCTACTCGTGGTTCGATGTTCGATATTCGATATTCGATATTCGATATTCGTGGTTCGAACTTTGAATTCGATTCTCTGATTCGAAGAACGGATTTTATTTCTGTCTTTATCTTTAAGTCTTTAATATTTTGCGAACTTTGTTCGCTTCGATTCGTACCTCGAACATCGAACCACGAACCTCGATTAGATCCTCGCTAAAACATGAGTCTTTGGCGTCTCAAATTGACACTTAGCAGTAATCCGACTGCTGCCATGTTCGACCACATGGCACTTCCTCCATAGCTGATCAACGGCAGAGGGATACCTGTCACAGGCATTATTCCAGAGGTCATACCAACATTGACCAGAATGTGAAAGGTAAACATGGAAATCACGCCCGTGGCGATTAGCATTCCGAACGTATCCCGCGCTTTCAGGGCGATACTAATACTTCGTATAATAAAAATCAAAAAGAGGAAGAGCAGAGTGATTGTCCCTATAAAGCCGAACTCTTCTCCCACCACAGAAAAGATAAAGTCGGTGTGATGCTCCGGTAGGAAGTTCAACTGGCCCTGTGTTCCCATGCGGTACCCTTTTCCCCATAACCCTCCGGACCCGATGGCCCAGAGCGATTGCAGAATATGCCATCCGTCTCCTGACTTATCCGCAGCCGGATTCATGAAAATGGTTAGGCGCCTTAACTGATAATCTTCCAAAGGTATCGGCAATCCCTGAGCCCAATGGAGCCAGCCAGGTAAGTTGGTTGCGAAGTGAAGCCACAGCCATACCCCTAGGATGCAAACTCCGCCAAGTAACAGACCACCGAATTTCCAGGGATTTGCTCCCGCAACAAACATCATACCAATAAATATAGCCGCAAAAACCAGGGTTGTCCCTAAGTCCGGTTGCTTAAAGATCAAAAGCATGGGGAATATCACAAACAAAAATGGCACTACGAAATCCTTATAATTATTGAGCTTTCCTTTTCGGTCGGCTAAAAAATCAGCAAGGGTAATAATAATAAAGATTTTGGCAAATTCCGAAGGTTGAATACTAAAACTAGATGTGATCGGAATCCAACGCGTTGCCCCTTTAGCCGTAGAACCAAATATAATTACCGCCAAAAGCAAGACTATATTAAGGCCATAAATCCACCACCGCAAACGTCGCCATTTTTGATAATCAATCGCTGCGAGGAGCGCTGTGATGAAAATCCCGCTAATAATCCAATAGGATTGTACCTTTACATAATGCAGAGGATTTGCTTTATCTACATTGATCGAAGCCGTGCTTAAAATAAAGAGACTGGCTGCTAATAACAGGATCGTAATTAAGATGAATAAGGAGTCTAAATTTCTTAATGTTCGTCTATCCACGTGATAATTTCCCCTCTGATTATTAAGCGAATTCTTGCCCATTATAACACATAATGTAATGGACCCAAAGCACTGGGTCGAGGTTCGAGGTACGATTTTGCGATTGCATCAAAAAAAGAATCCAACAAGTGGCGTTCGGATTTTAATTAAAGCTAAGAGTCATTTTTCTCTAGATACATTTGATGTTCGCCACCATATATGGTACTATTTCTGTGGGAGGTGAAGCTATTGAGCAAGCTTAAAAAGCTACTCGAACGTATTCGAAATAATCCTAAAAATGTAAGATTCGAAGAATTAGACAAAATATTAATCCATTTCGGATTTTCTAAACGTCAATCATCCAAAGGCACCAGTCACTATTACTACACAAAGGGTAAGAAGCTTCTATCGGTCCCATTTCACAAACCACATATTAAAGCTACATACGTTGAACGGGCCATCGAACTGTTGGAAGGAGAGATTAACGATGACGAATAAAGGGATTGAGTATTACTTAGCTCTCCCGTATAAATACGCTTTATACCCGGCTGAAGAGGGAGGGTATGTTATTGAAATACCTGATCTGCCTGGTTGCATTACCCAAGCTGAGACCGCTGATGAAGCATTGGCCATGATCGAGGACGCCAAAAGGGGATGGATAGAGATAGCTTTAGAACAAGGCATCGAAATTCCTGAACCGGTCAAAGAAGATTACTCAGGGAAATTTAATGTGCGGGTCCCAAAGAGCCTTCACAAATATTTATCTGAACTCGCCAAAAAAGAAAATATAAGTCTAAATCAATTAATTCTTTATCATCTTTCGAGAAGTGCTGGATTTAAAGGCTGATATAACAGATATTCATGTGAGAATTCACCTCTTAATTCTCACTATAATTCACACAGCAAATCTCGGGTTAACAATAATTATTGTTAACCCGAGATTTGCTGTGAATTAATAAGTATCATGCAGAGTTGGGGCACAATTCATTGTGCCCCAACTCTGCCTATGCTTTGGCCGCATAGTCTCTCTTCATTTTTACGACTGGAATGTTAGCAACTAAAGCCACCTCGTTATCATCCTGAAGTAGATTAAACTCGAGTGCCGCTTCATCGATCTCCATGTAATTCGATATAACTTTGACTAGATCTTCCCTTAATCTGTTCAGCATGGCAGGCGAAATGCTGGCACGATCATGAACCAGAACAAGCCGTAGACGTTCTTTAGCCACCGTCTTGCTCGAGGCACTTTCCTTGCCAAGCATTCGGCTGATAAATTCTAACAAGGACGATTCCTCCTCTCAGTTCCGACCGGTCAGCGTAGACCCACAAGTTTCTTAAGTTTATCCATAAGTCCTGAGGGCACATCCAGATTCATCAGGGCTACTTCTTCCCCTTTAATTCGTCTGGTAATCCGTCGGTAAGCTTCTCCTGCTTTAGACCCTTGATCCAAAACAGCGGGTTCGCCCCGGTTCGTAGAAATCACGATGCTCTCGTCTTCCGGAACGACACCGATAAGTTCGATCGCCAAAATATCCAGAATATCTGAGATATCCATCATGTCCCCACGTTTAACCATTTCAGGGCGAATCCGGTTAATAATTAATTTCGGATTCCTTAGCTCCGCCGCCTCCAAGAGGCCAATAATACGATCTGCATCACGCACGGCACTGACTTCTGGCGTACACACGACAACCGCTCGGTCTGCACCGGCAATGGCATTGCGAAAGCCTTGTTCAATTCCTGCGGGACAATCAATAATTGCAAAATCAAATTCTTCCTTGAGTTCCTTGGCTAAGGTTTCCATCTGCTCGGGACTTACGGATGATTTATCCTTAGTTTGGGCAGCTGGCAGCAAAAAAAGATTCGTAAAGCGTTTATCTTTAATGAGCGCTTGTTTTAGGCGACAATTTCCACTGGTCACATCGACTAAATCGTAAACAATGCGATTTTCCAGTCCCATCACCACATCAAGGTTTCGCAAACCGATATCCGTATCAACCAGGACGACCTTATGCCCTGCGGCAGCCAGTCCTGTGCCAATATTTGCGGATGTTGTCGTCTTGCCTACGCCCCCTTTACCAGAAGTCACCACGATTATCTCACCCATATATAGACCTGCCTTTCCATATAGACTTTTATCGAAGTTCGATGTTCGATGCTCGAATAGAAGCGAACAATGTTCGCAGAAAATTTTAAGCCTTAAAGATGAATTCCGTTCTTCGATTCGCAGAATCGAATTCTAAGCTCGAACCACGAACCTCGAACATCGAACATCGCGTTACCGGGCCTTGCCACGCCAACCACTCATACCCGCCGCTTCTACAATCAACTGATCGTCTTTGATTCTGGCGATTTCCGGACCTCGTCCGCCGGTTTCTTCATCCGGTGCTCTGGTCACCAAATCTGCAATCCTCAATTGAGTAGGGGCTAAATGATAAGCGCTCACTGAGGCTTTCCGTTCACCCGTCGCTCCAGCGTGGGCAACCCCTCGCAGGGAACCCAAAACGACAATGTTGCCGGTTGCGATAATTTCCGCCCCGGGATTAACGTCACCGAGAACAACTACATGACCCTCAAATTGAACACTCTTCCCAGAACGAAGTGTGCGTTCCACAAAGAGACAGCGACCTTCCACCATCCCTTCATCTGCAAGGCGGGTTTCTCTATCCTCTGTTGCATAGGACTTTGCTTGGCCTGGCACATACACTTCTTCCTTAGTCAACCATCCAGCGAGTTCCAACTGGTGTTGTTCTAGGACTGTGGCTAACATAATGTGTTGGTCCTCAGTATATTCCTTGTTTCCAGCATAGCACCGGACGCTCGCGCCTTGCAGGAGTTGAACAGAATTCTTTAAGAGCTTATCGAGTTCATTCATCAGCAATCCAAAGTCCGCAGCTGGATCAAAGTATAGGACTAATCCTTCGCGGGTTCCCTTAAGTGCCACATGTTCAGTCCGTGTCAACCTGCACAATCCCCCATCGCTTGTCTTAATTCAAATGCTCCCTATAAATTCTACAAGCCTGTCCCAATTCCCTTTTTACAATTTAAAAAAACGAGGACAAATTTCCTCGTTTTTTAGCCCCCATTCGTGGACTTCCAACCAAAATACTTCATAAAGGCCGCCTTAGCGACGTAACCTGCTGTTTCCCCACCATGACTCCCATATTCCACCACTCCGGCGAAGGCAATTTGGGGATGATCATAGGGAGCAAAGGCGACAAACATTCCATTGAAGACATTTTCTAAGTTTGTACCAACGTTTCCTGTTTGAGCCGTTCCGGTCTTAGCCCCGCCGGTAAATTCCGGCAGATCTGCGAAGATAAATTGAGCTGTCCCAGCGTTCGCTCCGCTGCCCGACACCGCAGCGCGCATTCCTTGTTTTGTACTATCCAAATCTTGAGGCGAGACGGATACAACGTTTAGAACCTTAGGTTTGTTTTCTAACACCGGTTTCTTAGTAATTGGATCTAAGAGTTTATCAACGACATACGGTTGATAGTGTTTTCCACCATTGACGATCGTTGCAACGTAGTTGGCCAATTGCAAAGGTGTATAGGTGTTATACCCTTGCCCAATGGCATTATTGTAACTGTCATAGACCAACCAGTCAACATATCGACTGACGTTTTGCTTGTATTCAAACTTAACCTGATTAATCGCTGTATCTTTCGCGGCTTGCAACTTTTGCTTTGTTTTTGCATCTGGGGCACCAGCTAGTTTGGGAGCATATTCGCTCTCAATCGCAGCCAACTTCTGATCGCGCAACTTCTCATATTGAGGACCAAAATACGCCTTTTTCCATTCTGCTGAGGGTGCGATTCCTTTGGCTTCGCCAGGCAGATCAATACCACTAGTCACACCTAACCCGAATTCATTGGCAACCTGTTTAATAGCTTCTGGGTTAGCATCAAAAACGCGGCGTCCCATCACCTCAAAATAAATGTCCGAGGATTTGGCGAGACCTTTTGCCAGATTGACCCAGCCGAAATAATTTCCTCCCCATTCTGGAAAACCTCCTGATTGAGATTTTGCACTTCCCAAGGAGGACATTCGGTCATCAATCTGTTCATCCGGAGTTGCGAGATTGAGTTTCAAGGCGGCCATACCTGTCACCATCTTAAAGACTGATCCCGGAGGATACGTACCGGACAACGCCCGGTTAAGGGAAGCCGCTGGTACAACTTTATTGGTGAAATACTTGTCCGAAGCAGCCTGAGAAATAGTGCCGATTAAATCGTTAGGATCCATAGCAGGCCGAGAAGCCATGGCCAAAATCTTGCCTGTATTAACGTCTATCACGACTGCCGCACCGGAATGGGCCTTCGGATTTGTCTTTTGAATATCAGCTATACGCTCATCAAGACTATCCTCCACAGCCTTTTGTAAGTCAGCATCAATCGTCAGTTGGAGTGTCTTCCCCGCTTCTGGGGGATTGAGTATTTTTTTGGAAACAGGACGGGCACTATTGTCTACTTCAACTTGTTGAACACCCTCCACACCCCGCAACCAAAAATCATAAGATCTCTCAACCCCATCCTTACCGATCAAATCTCCCTGTTCGTATTTAAATCCTGCTTTTTGCGCATCGGCATTCTGATTAAACTGCGCAATCTCCTTTTCCCCTATCTCCCGAACGTATCCCAAGATCTGACCGGCTAGGATATGTTTAGGATAGGAACGCACCGGAATCGCATCGACACTTACACCCGGAAGCTCCTCCTGGTGTTCAGCAATAACTGCTTGGAGATTTTGAGAAACATGATCCAAGATCGTTACAGGACGATAACGATCCCATTGATGATTCTGAATATTAACCAATATATCCTCGGTGATCGACTCAACTGACTGATTAGCATTAGCCCAACCCTTTTCCTGTTTAATAAAACCGGCTAAACGTCGCACAACATCTTTCCAATCACTTGATTTCGATTGCTGCAAATCCAACCAGTCTATGTTAAGAACAAACTCCGGAACACTCGTCACTAAAATGGTACCATTCTTATCAACGATATCTCCTCTAGTCGAAGGGACCTTAACAAGCTGCATAACGTTCCCCTCTGCCTTAGCAGCATAATAGGTTCCTTGAGCGATCTGCAAATGCCAAAGATTAAAGCTCAGAATCGAAAAAACGCTAACCACTACGACACTTAAACCCCAAAGACGATGAACATAAGGTTTTCGTTCCTTTTCATCCATTCAAAAAACTCCTCTTCGAAACATTTTATCTCTTTAAACCATGCGACCATACATGCTACCAAGAACCGTCCCCACTTGCATGCCGAAGCGCCTATGCGTCAAAAACGCAAACAGCCCCACAACACTTACGTCGTCCCAACCCCGTCGACCCCAGCCCAGAGGAAGTTTCTTAGCTTAGGGAGCGCTTTAGTGGAATTTGCGTCAATGAGCGCAGACGATAAGGCGTTAAGAAACTCAACGGCGCACATTCAGAAAGCCCAAAGGTTTTGAGTTTTAGCCTTAACGGCAAGCGAATAGCAAATGCAACGTGCGCGACTGGGCTAAGACACTTCCTCCCCCCCTATCGTTCATATCGCGGCCGATAACGCAACCATCCATGCAGAAAAGACCTGTGAATCAACGGATAGGTTACCGGCACCATGACCGCATTGTAGAGGGCAACCCCAATCACTAACTCCCCAATATCCCCTAAAGACCAGTGAAGACCAGCTCCCAGACTCAAAAAAGCCACTACAGCTTGCCCAACCATGGTCACGATAAAAACCATAAAGGTTGTCAGCAGAAAGTTCTCCCGATACCAGCGCTCCGCAAGCCAATAACTCAAAAAAGCAACCACTGCAAGGGTGACCGTATACATGCCAATGTACCGCCCCAAATATAAATCTTCCAATAAGCCTGCACCCAATCCCCATAACACGCCCGAAGGCCACCGATGATGCATCGCTATATAGATTGTTAAGAGCATAAGTAAATCCGGTTTAATCCCTGACCATGACCAAAAATGAAAGACAGTTCCCGGTAAAATAAGGCTCAGGAGAAACATCACCGCGATCAAAACATAACGCATTATTTTCCCCCCGGTGTTTTAACGATATACGCCTCTTCTAAGGAATCAAAGTCAACCAGCGGCTCAATATAAGCGGTTTTGAGCAAACCAGAAGGGTCGAGCTGAATGCTCGTTACTTTCCCAATTGGGACACCTTTGGGATAAACTCCACCAATCCCTGAAGTAAGCACTAGATCTCCAGCATTGACATTGTCCTCGCGAAGAAAAAGCATTTGCAAATTCCCTGCCGGAGTCAGGCGGGAACCGCGCTTATAAGTTCCTTGCACAATGCCAAAGGTTCCTTCGCCGGTACTGCCACGCACCAAAGCACTCACTTGCCCTTCCCCATCGAGAATCATCAACACTTCAGAGGTTGTCGAGGAAACAGAAACTATTTTTCCCACCAGTCCTAAAGCACCGATGACCGGGTCATTCGCAGTAACCCCATCGTCGCTTCCACGGTTTAAAGTCAATGTCCGATACCAAGTGTTAGGATTGCGATTAATAACACTGGCCCCAATTTTAGAAAACTTATCCAGAGACGGACTGCGAAACTGTCCCTGATCAAGTTCTGTATAACGTATACCTGCCAAGACTTGTTCTTTGAGCTTGAGATTATCTCCCGTTAATTGCTCGACTTGCTTGCGCAGGGTTTCGTTTTCGGTTTGGACTTCTCGGAAGTCCCACAATGCTTTCGTATTATCCCGAATACCAGTCCCTAACTCAAGAATAGCCGCTTCTATCGGGCTTAAAGCACGCTGCAAAACTCCCCCAACCGGATTCGGAAAATTGCTGCCCAGCCCTGTTAGTCGAATACTAATAAGTACGCCTAACAACAGAAAGAAAACGAGAACCGCAATTCCCGTTACATTAACTCTTTTCGCCACCATAATTCCTCCCCGCTGTTTTTAACTCTTTTGCGAGGCGGCAATTTTACGGAGGATATCTGCATCTTCCAGGACATACCCAGTCCCATTGACAACACAGGATAGTGGATCCTCCGCCATGTGCACCGCTATACCTGTTTCATCTGAAATGAGCCTGTCCAGATTGCGGAGTAAAGAACCCCCACCGGCCATCATAATACCTCGATCCATGATGTCCGAAGACAATTCTGGGGGGGTTTTTTCCAGACAGGATTTCACTGCATCAACAATGGCCATGACTGGCTCTTGCAGAGCCTCTTGAATTTCTTCAGAAGTCACTTCCACAGTTTTAGGGAGTCCCGTTAATAAATCCCGTCCGCGCACTGTGTACATGCCGGGTTCGGCCTTGTAGGCAAACCCGATTTCAAATTTCAATGATTCTGCTGTACGATAACCGACCATTAGATTATAACGTCTTTTAATATGAGCAACGATAGCATCATCCATTTCATCGCCTGCCACACGGATAGAACGACTTGTAACAATTCCCCCCAAGGAAATAACAGCTACTTCTGTGGTACCTCCCCCGATGTCTACGATCATATTCCCCGTTGGCTCACTAACCGGAAGACCGGCACCGATCGCTGCGGCCATAGGCTCTTCCAAAATAATCGGGTCTTTCGCACCAGCTGCCATAGCTGCTTCTTTGACCGCACGTTCCTCAACCGGAGTTACACCTGAAGGCACACAAATAACCACACGTGGCCGTATAAAGGGGTGCTCCGTCCCTAGAGCTCGACTAATAAAATATTTCAGCATTTTTTGCGTTACATTAAAATCAGAAATAACCCCGTCTTTTAAGGGCCGAATTGCTACGATATTACTCGGAGTCCGCCCGATCATCTCCTTGGCTTTGTCACCAACGGCCAAAGGGGTCTTAGTCGTTATATCTATCGCCACAACGGAGGGTTCCCGTACAACAATTCCTTTTCCCTTCACATGAACCAATGTATTTGCAGTTCCCAAATCAATTCCTAAGTCCCTGCTAAAAAAATTAAACATTGTTTGCTATAACTCCTTCCAGTCACGCTTTACACTTTATAGGATAAGTATACCCGATCGCTCTGTAATCTACCTAATTCCAAAACACGAGGTTTTGAGATTCAAATCCCAGCAACAGAGTTTGTACACTATTTTAAAAGCCCAAAGTCATTAACCTTATACTTTAATTTTGTCCTTCAATTCGCAGAATCGAATTCAAGTTCGAACAACGAATATCGAATATCGAACCACTACAAGATTCCCCGTTCCTTTAAACTGATAAATCGGTTGTCGCCAATAATCACGTGGTCAAGTACCTCAATCCCAAGAATCTTTCCCCCCTCAACCAAACGACGGGTTACTTCAATATCTTCCTGGCTGGGTGTTGGATCGCCACTGGGGTGATTGTGCAATAAAATAATGGCGTTGGAGTTACGCCGAATTGCTTCTTTGAAACACTCTCGTGGGTGAACTAAAGAGGAATTGAGCGAACCAATCGAGACGGAACTAATTCCTAAAACATGATTCTTCGTTGATAAAGAGACAACCCGGAAATGCTCACGATCAAGGAAACGCATCTCTTCCATAACTATGTGCGCCACATCTTGGGGAGAATTGACCACAGGCCGGGACATTGGATCAACAGAAACCGAACGACGCCCCAGTTCCAAAGCAGCCTTCACTTCCGCTGATTTCGCTTTGCCTAAGCCATGTATTTGAGCTAAATCATGGACTGTCAGCTTTCCTAACCCAGAGAGCCCACCGACCTCCACTAAAATGCGTTCTGCCAACGTTAAAACGTTTTCTCCCTTGGTACCGGTACGAAGTAAGATCGCTAGAATTTCGCAGTTTGATAATGTTTCAGGGCCTAATTGGTAAAGTCGCTCACGTGGTAGAAGTTCCTCCGGTAAATCCTTTAAACGCCGATAATCCATCCTCCACCTCGCGTGAAGCGATATTTGTCTGCTCAATCCCCCACGCCCTTAGATGTTCCAAGAGATATTCCATCGGTAAGCCAATCACATTTGTCAATGATCCCTCAAACGATGCGACAAATTTCCTTGCTTCCCCCTGAATACCGTACGCCCCAGCCTTGTCCATCGGTTCTCCACTGCTTACGTATTCTTTGATTTCCTCCATAGAAAGCTGCCGAAAACGCACGACGGTTTGCACCACGTCCGCTTCCAATCTTCCTGATCCAGAAAGCAAAGCCACACCGGTCAAAACGACATGTGTCCTGTCACTGAGCCTTAGCAGCATTTTTTCCGCTTCCACGGGTGTTGACGGTTTTCCTAAAATGCAGTCATCAAGGACCACCATCGTGTCCGCCCCTAAAACAACATCCTGAATGTTTCCTCCCAGATCTAACCAGTGAGTTAAACCCGCTTGGGCTTTGCGTATAGCCAAATGTCTAACCCCAATTTCTGGAGTCATCCCTTCTGGCAACGCTTCTGAAACAGAAGCCTTGATCGTTTCAAAGGCATAACCTCGCTCACAAAGCAGCATTGCTCTTCGTGGAGACGAGGAAGCAAGTACGAGCATATTACCACTTCCTTGACAATAAATATCCTCCAAATGCTCCCAAAATTGTTGCGATGGTAATACTCAAGCGAAAACCAAAGGAAAGGGAGAAAAAAAGAAATCCAAGTAAGTATGGGAGGGTACATCGATGACGGCTGGGCGCAAAAACGGCGCGAAAATTCCATATTTCTCTAAACCAAATCCGACTAAAGTCCCCATGGCAGCACCGATCAGAATGAGCAACACGGTTCTTCCTGAGCCTGAGGAATTTCGCCCAACCGCCATTGTTTTTTCCCCTTCCATCTATAGTAATCCATCCAAAGCCTATCTCTCCTGATTATGCATCGTATAATTGTAGCATAGCATCTTCCCCTTTACTACGCAAGTTCGACACCGTTCTTCTTGAGGACTTGTGTGACACAGCGCTCAGTCCTACGACGCAGAGCAAACTAACCGTTCAAGCTCCTGACTTTGGGGAGCGGGGTGCCCGCCAGATGAGCCATCCTTGGCTCACTGGCGGCAGTGCACATCCTTGTGCACTGCCCCGTGTCTGGGGTCGGTCGCTTGAACGGAAGTTTGCTGGGCTGCTTACGTAAAGACTTCGCGCTCGTGTCACACTGCGTCCTGGGCTTGGGTCCGGGGAACGGAATGTTGGGGAGGACGGCACATTTCATGTGCACCGTCTGAAATTAGGAGAGGGACGGAGAACGGGGGGACTTGTGTGACACAGCGCTCAGTATTTACGACGCAGAGCAAACTAACCGTGTAAGCTCCCGTTTCATCAGAAAGAATCCTCTTCGTCCCAACCAGAGTTAGGGTGGAAAGACAAGGAAATACAGAAAAGGCTTTACGCCTCTTCTGTATTTCCGTTCACTTGTTCCTCACTTTTAGTCTGACGATATATTCCCTTTGCCGTGATCACTTATTGTTTTCCGCAATTTTTTCCCTACGGCATGGACGCCGCTTTGGCTGAAAGACCTTAGTTCCTTGCAGTCCCTCTCCAAATCGTCCAAATCAGCGCATCAAGCAAAGCCTGGGCACTAGCCTTGAGAATATTCTTGGACACGCCGATTGTTCCCCAAACTTCTTGATCCAGGCGAGTATCGATGATAACCCGCACAATGGCTTCTGTTCCACGCGAACCGTCGAGAACCCTCACCTTATAATCCACAAGTTCACTCTCTCCTAAAATCGGGAAGAAACTTACGAGGGCCTGTCGCAATGCCGTATCCAAGGCATTCACGGGACCATTTCCTTCAGAAGCAATTTGTACTGATTGTTCACCGACTTTGACTTTGACCACCGCGACAGAATCAAGTTCTCCTCGTAAGGGGTCACTCCAAACATGATAATCTAATACTTCAAACGGTGGAGCTGGGAACTTGCCAAGTATCCGTAGTAATAATAGATCGAGACTTCCTTCAGCTGCTTCGAATTGAAACCCGGTGTGTTCTAACTCTTTGATCTCGACCATCGCCTTTTCAACTCGAGGGTCATCCTTACTCATAGCAGGTTCAAAACGCTGCAAACGTTCCAAGATATTAGCCTTCCCGGCCTGATCTGAGATTAGAATACGACGCTCATTTCCCACCCCAGCAGGGTCCATATGCTCAAAGGAACGTTGATTCTTAAGGATCGCATCCACGTGCATACCCGCTTTATGAGCAAAGGCACTGCGCCCCACATACGGCTGACGATCATCAAAGGGCGCGTTGGTAAGCTCGGCAACGAAACGTGAAAAGGGAGTGATCTTTAGCAAAGCCGAATCAGAAACGACCGAGTATCCCCCTTTGACTTGTAATAAAGGTATCAGAGTACTTAAATTAGCATTACCACAGCGTTCCCCGAACCCATTCCAAGTCCCCTGAATTTGAGTTACCCCAGCTTCCACTGCTACGTAGGAATTGGCGACGGCTAGACCCCCATCATTGTGGACGTGGATTCCAAGTTCTTGTGGCGAAAATGCTTGCATAACGGCCCGAACCCCTTCGGTTATTTCTCCGGGCAAACATCCTCCATTTGTATCACATAAAATCGCCATCGACGCCCCGGCTTCAAGCGCAGCAGCGATGCACTTCAAAGCATAGTCCGGATTTTCTTTAAATCCATCAAAAAAATGTTCGCCATCAAAGAAAACCTCACGTCCTTGGGAAACCAAAAAAGCAACGGACTCTCGGATCAGACGCAGGTTTTCCTCACGAGTTGTCCGCAATACATCACGAACATGCAGATCCCATGACTTCCCAAAGATTGTGATCGTTTTAGCTTTTGAAGCGAGCAGATTCAACAAGATATTACTCTTCTCTGGAGACTCATTAACTTTGCAGGTGCTCCCAAACGCTGCGATACGTGCCTGCGACAGATGCAACTCGCTCACGAGCTGGAAAAGTTCTTCATCGCGTGGATTTGCACCCGGCCAACCCGCTTCCACATAAAGACTCCCCATTTCTTCTATCCGCTTCACATAACTCAACTTATCTCGCGTTGAAAAATGAATCCCCTCACCCTGAGCCCCATCTCGCAACGTCGTATCGTACACTGTAATTTTCTTTTTCTCCTGATTTTGATTCATACTTTTCCTCCTTTTTTTTAGCGCATCTATAGAAAACTTGGTTGGCGCTAAGCCTTAGCGCAGGCGGCTGCCTAGTTGCACTTATGATACAGAAAGTATGTAAACGAAGTTTATACTTTCTGATAAGTATAAAGAAAACTTATACTTTCTGACAGTACTAAAAAGCCCCGCGCCGAGTTCCAAAGAACTTGCCACGGGGCTTTTCTCCCACACGGTGTAGTTGGCACCATCCAACCAGTATCGCTCGGACCAGACCCTTGCGGCGGAACCCTAGATACACTTCTTCATGGTGCTATTATACGACAGATACCCATTAATACACAACAGTTCAATCACAGAATATTGAACCAAGTTAAAGAGCGTTTCCTTTCACGGGCAGCTGTAAGGCAAACAAGCATCATCCCCGCCTCGTTCCCAACCCCACGGTGCAGTACCGAAGCAGAGGGGTGAATTGCTTAGTGAACATGTTCGCGGCGTTGCGTCAAGTGCAACTTACACTACAAAACGATAAGCAAGCCATGGGTTCACATGCAGAAAGCCCAGAGGTTTGGCGGCTTGTTTTGTAGTTAAGTAAACAGCAACAGAGCGCATGTGAACGGGCAATTCGCACATCTGCTCGACCCAAGCCGTCCTAAAACCACTGAGCACCTACATTAAATGTCAATACCTCAAGATTTACCACTAGGTCAACATTGCGCAGCTCGATCTCAGGCGGAACGTTTAGTACCACTGGTGCAAAGTTCAAGATAGCTTGTACACCTGCTTGGATCAATTGATCAGCGATTTCTTGCGCCACAGCCGCCGGCACAGCGACAATACCGATCTGCGTGCGGTTTTGTTTCACCACTTCTGCCAATCGATCGATAGGCAAAACCTCCACGTTGCCGATCATTGTTCCCACCTTGCTGGGATCTGAGTCAAAAATACTCGTAATAATAAAACCCCGTTCACTAAACCCTTTATAGGAACTCAAGGCCAATCCTAAGTTCCCCACCCCAACCAGGGTCACACTCCAATCAACGCTTAAACCAAGAATCCTCAGAATATGTTGACGGAGATCTTTAACATTATACCCAACACCCCTTGTCCCAAACTCCCCAAAGTAGGCCAGATCCTTCCGTACTTGTGCAGGACTAACGCCGACTCCATCAGCAATATCTCCCGAGGAGGTGGTTATAATTCCTTTTCGATCAACTTCAGTCAAATGACGTGAATAAACTGATAGTCGAATAATTGTCGCCTCTGGAATTTTTAGCGTTTTCAATTGGTTCCCTCATTTCTCACTATAATTTGTCAAATATAGATAGTTAATTATATCACTATCCAGGAAAAACACAATTTGCGTATTTATTCCCGTGAATATGTAAACAACATTCTAATCCTTGAAACCATACCTTCTACATCTATTCAAGCGTCTTTGCGTCCAAGACGCAAACAGTCCCACAACGCTCACGTTGTCCTAACCTCGTCGACCCACAAGCCTGGAGGAAGTTTCTTAGCTTAGAGAGCACTTTAGTGGAATTGCGTCAATGAGCGCAGTCGATAAGACATTAAGAAACGCAACGGGACTTGTCCAAGACTCAAACAAGACGTTCGAGGTTAGAGCATCGCCCGAAGACACTGTCTTCGCACGCATGCTACCAAGAACCGTCCCCACTTGCATCCAGAAGCGCCTTTGAGTCAAAGACGCAAACAGTCCCACAACACTCACGTCGTCCTAACCTCGTCGACCCACAAGCCTGGAGGAAGTTTCTTAGCTTAGGGAGCGCTTTAGTGGAATTTGCGTCAATGAGCGCAGTCGATAAGGCGTTAAGAAACGCAACGGTTCACATTCAGAAAGCCCAGAGGTTTTGCGTTTTAGCCTTAGCGACAAGCGAATAGCAAATGGAACGTGTGCGACCGTGCTAAGACACTTTCTCCCTCTATTATTTACCAGAAAACTTATTAATAACCCTCTGAGATTCAAAATATAGTGACAATCCCAAAGCGTTTTGATCTTCACTATTGATTTTTGCCCGAATTCGATTATACATTTGATGAAGTGCTTCCAATTCTTTTGGTGGATGCTCCCCTGCCAAGGAATTCCAGGCCTGCTCTTCTTTGGCCAGAACCTCCGCCGTCATCCCCTTTTGGAGTATCGTATTGACGTTTGTTAACAGTTCTGCTGTTAGTTGTGAACCATTTCCGGCGACACGGAATGACCGTTCTGGAAGCTCTATTTGTTTCGGAATGGTTTGGATTCCTTTTTCGGCAAGGAATTGTCGCATCCGTTTAAGCTCGTTTGCTGAATGACCCAAGCCTATACCAACTATCCAGGGATTAGCGTTTAACACTTCGGCATCAAGGGCTAACACCTGAAGTCTTTCTCTCGTCAACTGCGCATTCGTTTCATTTTGAAAAACGCCAACCTGACAAGTCCAAAACGTCGCTTTTGGAAGGACTAGTACTGTTCCATCGAGGGTATTGGAAACTTGTTGGCTTTTTTGTGATCCTTCTGCCTTCACACGACTGGATTGCCCTACGAGTTCCAAATAAACCTTACCAATCCCCAACGTCAGTAAACCCAAGGCCATCATCCCCAAGATTAAGACAATGACAATTCGAATTCGCTCTAACCCTTTCCTTCTCCCTTGCATGCTTCCATTCCCCTTCCGTGTTGCTTGGACAGTCCTTTTACCGGAAGATATGTTTTTAATAAAGGAAATAGACTTTAAAAAACAAAAATAAGAAAAACGCCCGGTATCGTTAACCGTAGCGCTTTTCTTATTTTTATATTTAAAAAAATCTCGATAAAATCGTATAAAAAAGGGCAGCAAGAAGAGATGTTGAAGGAATCGTTACCAGCCAAGCGACAAGCATCTGTTGAGCTACACCCCAACGCACAGCGGAAACTCGTTTGGCACTCCCAACCCCCATGATCGAACCTGAAACGACATGGGTGGTGGAAACAGGCAAATGCAAACCAGGAAATACGGTCGCTGACCAGATGACAATCGAGGAACTTAAATCTGCAGCAAACCCATTGATGGGCTCTAGTTTAAAGATCTTGCCTCCCATGGTATGAATGATCTTCCAACCACCTGCAGCGGTTCCCAAAGACATGGCTAAGGCACAAGCAAATTTCACCCAAAGGGGCGGGGCCAGAACCGTTTGGGATTGCAACCCAGCCGCGATCAGGGCCATGGTGATAATTCCCATCGATTTCTGGGCATCATTGGACCCATGGTTAAAAGCCAGCAATCCTGCAGAGAATATTTGCATTTTCTTAAATCCGTGATTGACACGGGATGGTGCAGCATGAGCAAAAATAAGGGCCAAAATCTTCATAATCGTAAAACCAAGAATCATACCGATAATTGGGGAAAAAACCAGCGCTGCTAAGATTTTCCCTAAACCCTCCCACTGCAAGACGCCAAATCCTATCCTGGCAACGGCGGCTCCGCTCATACCGCCGACAATGGCGTGCGAAGAACTGCTGGGAATTCCCATATACCAAGTAACGAGGTTCCAAGCGATTGCGCTGAGCAAAGCGGCAATTACGACCTCTTGAGTCACAAATTTAGGTGAAATAATATCTTTGGCAATCGTTTGGGCAACCCCTGTACTATAAAGAGCTCCAATAAGATTAAAGGTCGAGGCGAGAATCACAGCCCGTTTGGGTGTTAACGCCCGAGTCGAAACACTGGTGGCAATGGCATTTGCTGTATCATGAAATCCATTGATGTAGTCGAAAGCAAGGGCTAAAAACACCACAACGACTAACATCATACCTAGATTAGTCATATTTTAAGACCACACTTTTGAGAAGATCGGCAATGGATTCACAATGATCTAACGTCGCTTCAATATGCTCCAGGATCTCTTTCCATTTAATAATCTCAATCGGGTCTTTCTCGTGTTCGAACAAACGAGCTACTTCCTGTCTATAAAGCTTGTCCCCAGCGCATTCCAGGTGGTAGATTTCTTCGGCAGCGGCCTGGATCTTGGTCTTTTTATAGTGAATATTCCCCAAGCAAGAGAATGCTGTCTGAATTTGCTCTGCCGCCAGGCCCACCAAATGGACAAGTTCTTGTGTTCCCAGAGAGGGTTTGCCCGTACGATAAAGATGCATGCGCTCTACTGTGCCTTCGGCATAATCAACGATATCATCCAGAACTTGGGCTAGCTTGTAGATATCTTCACGATCCAACGGAGTAATAAACGTGGAATTCAGCCGTTCTAAGATTTGAGTGGTTACATTGTCTGCTTCATGTTCGAAGCGCTGCATTTGAGCAGCGTCTTCTGCGGAAACGAAATCTTGTTGCATAATTCCTTGGAGCCTTTTAAGTGATTTAGTGATGATTTCAGTGCTTTGGCCAAAGAGTTGATAAAATTTATCTTCTTTTGGTGACAAACTGAACATAAAAAATAACCCCCAACCTAAATATTTTCTCAGAACCCCATCGGAAATAGCCTCAAACGGACAATATTCGTAATTTTTCAACAAAACTCTACGTACATTGAGTAAGTCGGCTTCATTCCACGGAGTATTATATCAAATCAAAGTGGGTTTGTGTAAATTGTATGTTAAGTTTTTTACCATCATTCTCTTTGGTCCCGATTTTCTTAATATTTTAATTTTTCAATTAAAGCTTGGCGAGCATCGGCCAGCATGTAAATCGAACCTGTTACACAAAGCATATCGTTCCCCTCGAGCCGGCTGAGTGCAAAGATAACCGCTTCCTTAGGATTTTCAATGCAGGTTACCGGTCGACCATGTTCTTCAGCCAAACTTCCCAAAGCCTTCCAGTCACCCGCACGTGGTGAATCAGGGCGAGTGATAATGATTTCATCGGCCAAAGGCACAAGCATAGTTACCACTTTTTCCCGTTCCTTGTCGGCTAGCATACCCAAACAAAGGATGAGGCGGTCCCGGGTATAGAGGTGGATAGCCTGGGCTAAGGCCTGTGCTCCGTCCACATTGTGCGCCCCATCCAAGAGGACTTTAGGCTTTAGGGAAAGTAGTTCTAAGCGTCCCGGCCACACGACCTCGCTCAAGCCAGTATAAATGGCCTCTCGAGTGATATTAACTCCATAGTCATTTTTCAGCACTTCACAGACTGTCACCGCTGTGGCGGCATTACGTAGCTGGTGCAACCCTATCAAGCTCAAGCGCAGTTTCGAGTAAACCCCATGCAGCCCTGCCAGATCAAATTCCTGTTCCAGCTCCCCACTCCACTTGCTTTCCCACCGAACATCTTCTCCCACCAACCAAAGCGGAACACCCACGGCCTTAGCTTGTTCACGCAATACCTGAATCACTTCCGGATTTTCGGAAGCCGTCACGACAACTGAGTTCGGTTTAATGATTCCTGCCTTTACTTTGGCAATGGAAACCACATCAGAACCCAAATAATCCATGTGATCCATGCCCACATTGGTTATGACCGAGATGAGAGGGGAAACCACATTCGTCGAATCAATTGCTCCACCTAAGCCAACTTCAATCACAGCAAAATCGACCTTTTCCTCTGCGAAATAGAGAAAGGCCAGCGCGGTACTTACCTCAAACTCGGTTGGATGCTCGAACCCTTTGGCAACCATGTCCTCCAAAAGCGGGACCACGCGTTTAATCAACTGGATAACCCGTTCCTTGGAAACCATTAATCCATTGATTACCATGCGCTCCCGCCAATCATGCATATGGGGCGAAGTAAAGACCCCAACTCTGTGCCCTGACCTTTTCAAAATACGGGCGATCATGACCGTTGTCGAACCCTTGCCGTTCGTACCCCCCACATGGATTACGCGCAGAGCCTTTTCTGGGTTCCCCAACCGCTTAAGAAGTTCCTCAATACGTCCCAAACCGAAATTAATACCAAATGTTGTCATGTTGACGAGGTATTGTAAGCTTTCTTGATATTCCTTTTCGAGATATTTTTCGGACATACCCGCTTTCCCCTCCTATTTCAACTACTTCATGAAATTGCCTCTCCACTCATGCCTGTCACTAAACAGACAGCATCGCCAAGAATGGAGATCTCCCCTTACGAAGCTCGTCAAAGCCCGAGAGTACAAAGACACTCAAGCCTCGCGAATCGGACTTCGGCCTCACTTTACGCGTTTTGCTTTAACTCTTTTAGTCGTTCCTCTAAGGCAACTTTACGAGCCAGCACCGCATCAAGTTTTTCCCGTTCTTTAGCTACAACAGCCGCTGGTGCTTTACCTGTGAATCCTGGATTATTAAGTTTCACCTCCAAAGTCTGTTGATCCTGGATGGCAACAGAAATCTCCTTTTCCACACGGGCTACTTCTTTATCGAGATCCATCAACCCTTTTAAAGGCAGATAAATTTCGACTCCCTCCAAAACTGCACTAGCTGCTTGAGGAGGTTTCTCTGCCAGCGCTGCGAACAGCTCGACACTCGCCCCTCCAGCCAATTTCAGAATATCTGCTTTGCCATTTTCGAGGACTTCGCGTTGAGTCGCCTCAGGGGCCAGCATGATGATCTCTACTTTTTGGCCTGGTGCCACCTTCATCTCTGCGCGAATGTTGCGGATCGCTTTAATCGATTCCATGAGGAGGGTCATATTTTTATCAGCCAGTGCATCTTGATAGGTGGGTACTTCTGGCCACGCCTGCATCATAATAGTTTCGCCCTGTACAGGCAGGTTTTGCCATATTTCCTCTGTGAGGAAAGGCATATACGGATGCAAAAGCCGCAGGGTTCCTTCGAGAACTTCAAACAAGATGGATTGAGCCGTATGCCTTGCTAACCCGTCTGCCTTGTTATAAAGGCGGGGCTTGGTGAGCTCAATATACCAGTCACAGAATTCATTCCAAATAAACTCATAAAGTAAGCGGCCCGCTTCACCTAGATCAAAGTTTTCGAGAGCTTCTGTGACGTTCTCCACAGTCGCTGCATAACGAGAAAGAACCCAACGATCAGCCAGGGTCAGTTCCCCACGCGGCCCTTCTGCATAGTCTTCTAGATTCATCAGCACATAGCGAGAGGCATTCCAAATCTTGTTTGAGAAATTGCGGGTTGCTTCTAAACGTTCTGGATGGAAACGCAGGTCATTGCCCGGCGTATTGCCGGTGATCAACATAAACCGTAAGGTATCTGCCCCATACTGCTCGATCACTTCAATCGGATCGACGCCGTTGCCTAGGGATTTGCTCATCTTCCGCCCCTTCGCATCCAGCACCAGTCCGTGAATCATGACTTTAGCGAAGGGCGCTTCGCCCATGAACTGCATTGACATAAAAATCATGCGAGCAACCCAGAAGAAGATAATGTCCCGGCCCGTGACCAACACAGACGTCGGATAGAACTGGTCCAGTTCGGGCGTTTTTTCCGGCCAACCTAAGGTTGAAAAAGGCCATAGTCCCGATGAAAACCAGGTGTCTAAAACGTCAGGATCTTGTTTCAGGTGCTTGGCTCCGCAGGTTGGACAGCTTACCGGATCGTCCTTCGTGCAGATTTCTTTACCGCAAGCTTCGCAATACCAAACTGGGATGCGGTGTCCCCACCACAGTTGCCGGGAAATACACCAATCCCGGATGTTTTCCATCCAACCTAGATAAATCTTGTCAAATCGATCGGGAACGAACTCCAAACGCCCATCGCGCACGACCTCAATCGCAGGCTTCGCTAACGGCTCCATTTTCACAAACCATTGTTTACTAACCATCGGTTCAATAACACTGGAACAACGATAGCATTCCCCGACAGCGTGATCATGGACATCGATTTTGACGAGGACCCCTGCTGTTTTTAAATCTTCTACAACTTTCTTACGAGCGTCGAAACGGTCCATCCCCTGATATTTGCCTGCATTTTCATTCATTTTAGCTTCTTTATCTAAGACAACAACCTGGGGCAACTTATGGCGAAGCCCGATTTCAAAGTCGTTAGGATCATGCGCGGGCGTGATCTTTACGGCACCCGTCCCAAACTCTCGATCGACATACTCGTCAGCAATAATCGGAATTTCTCGCTCCACAAGGGGGAGGATCAACGTTTTTCCGATTAAATGGCTATACCGCTCATCGTCCGGATGAACCGCCACAGCCGTATCCCCAAGCATTGTTTCCGGCCGCGTAGTCGCTACAATCAAGGCCTCGTCACTATCTTTGACCGGGTAACTCAGATGATATAAATGGCCTTCCCTGTCTACGTGTTCCACTTCAATATCCGAAATCGTTGTGTGACATTTAGGGCACCAATTAATAATATAATTTCCTCTGTAAATCAAGCCTTTATTATAAAGATCCACGAATGCTTCCCTAACTGATTTTGAACACCCTTCGTCCATCGTGAACCGCTCACGCTGCCAATCACAAGAAGCACCCAGCCGACGTAACTGTTGCGTAATTCGTCCACCATACTGCCTTTTCCATTCCCAAACCCGTTCGACAAACTTCTCGCGCCCAAGTTGGTCACGACTCGTACCGTCTTTAGCTAACTGCTCTTCTACTTTAGCTTGGGTTGCAATCCCCGCATGATCAGTCCCCGGTAACCAGAGCGTATTAAATCCCCGCATCCGCTTATAACGCGTCAAAATATCTTGAATTGTGCTGTCCATAGCATGACCCAGATGAAGCGCACCCGTAACATTCGGTGGCGGCATCACAATACTAAAGGGCGGTTTATCCTTATTGACCTCAGCATGGAAAAACCCTTTTTCTTCCCAATATTGATACCACTTTCCTTCAACTAAGCCAGGTTCATAAGCCTTTGCCATTTCCAGTTTTTCTTGCTTTTCAATCTCTGCCATATTAATTTAACTCCTTTTATCTTAACTATTGAAATAACGTGTTACCGAATGAGCAACTAGGGATGGCTCATTACTGCATGTTTCCCTGAAACATGGTTCCTCTTTACACATTTGCCCATTAAAGTAACTTCTCAATCATCCTAGTTTAGTCATCCGCCCACTACGTTGCTTCAACGATAGATCTGCATTTGCCTATGTACATTGACCACCCTTGGACCGCCCTTGCATCCCACCAAATATTTTGCGTCAACGACGCAAATCCCCTCTCCCCTAGCTCTTTCCCGCTTTCCTCCATCCAAGCGCCTTTGCGTCAACGACGCAAACAACGAAAACATTTCTCGTCGTACCAACCCCCGTCGTACCAACTCCTGTCGTACCAACCCCCGTCGACCCCAAGCCCAGAGGAAGTTTCTCTGCTTAGAGAACGCTTTAGCGGAATTGCGTCAATGAGCGCAGACGATAAGGCGTTAAGAAACGCAACGGTTCACTTGCAGAAAGCCCAGAGGTTTTGCGTTTTAGCCTTAACGTCAAGGGAATAGCAATGCAGCGTGCGTGAACGGGCAGAGAAACTTCCTCCCCCTCTGACTCAAAAAAAGCCTCTCATCCTGGGTAAAGGACGAAAAGCTTTCGTGGTACCACCTTTATTCTGAGAAACATTGCGTTTCCCAGCACTTGTCATTTGCTAACGGGTTTTCCGTCAGTGAGTACTTCATTCCCCACTGCCTCTCCTGTGCGACCTGAGCGCCTTGCCGAAAAGGCCTCCCAGCAATGGCCTTTCTCTCTGAACGGTTCACTGACGCTTTTCCTCACATTCTTCGAGTTTATTATGAATATTTTATTTAATACATTATACTCGGCAATATAAACATTGTCAAAATAAGGGGCATCCATGATCTACTCCTGCCAAGAATATGCGCGTTTTACACCCGTTACCTGAGCCGTCCATTCATCCAGAGCTACGAGGTCGTTGGGGCCCAGCTCAGACAAAGCCGTTTTCCCCAGAGCTCTCACTCCCTCCTCCATCTCCATCGCCATGGATTTTAGGACATTGGCCACGCTTTTGCTCGCTAAATTAATGTCCAGCCGTGTCCTATAGGGAGAATTATAATAGACTAATTGAGTCAACGGTTCCCAGGGGAAAACTTTGTGTATTTGCTTATGAACCAGCGCAAACAGCGGCACCGTTCCCAGATAGATGGCATCCGCCCCCAGGGCTATGGCTTTTAAGCATTCCCCGGGCGTAGCATATCCCCCAGCGACTACCAAACTCACGTCTTGACGAGCACCCTGCTCGTGCAAAAAACGTTCAGCGCGCACCAGGGCCAATAAACTGGGAATCCCTAAATCATCGCAAACGATCGGAGACGCGCCGGAAGCCCCACCTTGGGCACCATCGAGAACGATGACATCGAAGTCAGCTTCTAAACATACAGCTAAGTCTCTTTCTAAGCCCCCAGTCGCCATAAGCTTAATGGCAATCGGTTTCCCGGCGGCTTCTGCCCGCAAATCAGCAACATACTTTATCCAATCCCAAGGAGTATTGATTCCTGATATGACCGCCGCAGTCACAACCGATTCTACTGGCGATATACCCATTAATTTCTGAGCCTTTCCCTTGATTGCATTGGGTTCTACCGTAAAAGGACCCATCCTCGCCCCCTGGCCCATCTGAACTTCAAGCATATCCGCAGTGGCCATACCTTGCGAACTACGACCCCAGCTAGTCCGACTGATTTGCCAGATAAACTTTCCTGCTTCATCTCGTTCCTCTTGCAAAAAAGGTCCCTCACCGGAGCACGTGGCGGTCCCGAGCTGTTTTGCTGCTCTCGCTAAGGCTCGCTTTGCTTCTTCACTGAGACCCACTCCGTAACCCATGCCGGAGATCATTAACGGAATTTCAATTTGCAGAGGCTTTTCTGCTTTGCTACCCAGAGTTACCTGCATGTCGATCGGAATATTGCCCTCCTTAGGAAGCCGCGCCATTTGGCCGGGGACAAACATCAGGGTATCGTAATGGGGCAACAACTTTGGGGTACCTAGCGGCCTCTGGATAAGTTTTCCTTCTTCGGCCCGCAAACTAATTTCCAGGATATTTTGTATGGATGTACGACGCATCGCACCCCAGAGTTCCATAAGATTTTCGTGGTATTTGTCTTCCAGGAGCCTTTCCATAACTAAGCCAAAGAGCCGTTGGACGATGGTTCGAAACAACCGTTTACCCACAAAAAAAAGTATACCAAGTATTATGACTCCAGCTATCAGCGCCCCCAAAGCTGAGAGAGCAAGAACGAGCAGGGCCGTCTCTAGCAACAAGGTCAATCCCCCATCTTAGTTATTATGCAAATTATCTTCTCAGTCTAATGGACATAGTCTATGCTGCTTGGCTAATAATATACAAAGGAAACCCGGCGCAAGCAGGGATGCAAGTGGGGACGGTTCTTGCTTGCATGTTATCAGAAATACCCTTCCCACCAATGCTGCCTCTATAAGTCTTATTATTCTTTATAGTTTTTTTATTTTTGCTTCATAAATTCTTGATATGCTAAAGGAAAACTAATAAAGCTGGGTGTGAAATAATGGAAAAAACGATTTTAGTTGTGGATGATGATCGGGACATTGTAAAACTGATCACGAAAAGTTTAAGGCTCGAACAATTCGAGGTTATAGCAGCTTATTCTGGCCAAGAGGCTTTGTCTGCCCTTCAAGAAAATCCGATAGATTTTATTGTTCTGGATATTATGATGCCCGAAATGGATGGACTGGAAGTTTGCCGGAACATCCGCAACAAATATAGCATTCCCATTCTGTTTTTAAGCGCTCGCGATAGAGACATTGACAAAATAATTGGGCTGGAAATAGGTGCGGACGACTACATGACCAAACCGTTTAGTATTCAGGAACTTACCTCGCGGATTAAGGCTCATTTCAGAAAGGTTGACCGTTTGTACAAAGAATGGCAGGAACTCGGGCAGGAGACTGCTCCTAATACTATCGCTTCTGTTGCTCAGCTGGTTTTAAACCAAAAGACTTTTGAGGCTTTTTTGGACAACCAGAAGATTGATCTGTCGACGAAGGAATTTCAGATCCTCTCGTTTCTCATGCATCATCCCAATAACGTCTTAACCCGAGAACAAATCTATGAAAATGTGTGGGCAGGCGAATACGGAGAAATCAATACCGTCACCGTACATATCAAAAATATCCGCAAAAAGCTCGGCAGCCAATATGACTTTATTAAAACGATCTGGGGGATTGGCTATAAATTTACCGAAGGGAAGGAAGGCCTATGAAGTTAAAAATTAAGCTTCCTCTTCTGTTTCTGTTGGTTTTTACGCTGATACTTTCTCCTGGCGCTATTTTTATAAAAACGTTCATTACCAATGAAAGACCCCAAGCGTTAAGAATCTTCTCAACTCCAGTGCATTTTGAAGTGATTTTTTATCTGCTTTTTTTAACGGGTCTCGTATTTGTCATTTTGGCAATCTATTTACATTTCACCATAACCATACCGCTGCAACTTCTTAATACGCGGCTAAAATGTGTCAATATAAGACGTCCGATTACCACACTAAACTCAAGAAGGAACGATGAGATCGGAGAACTCTACAACCACTTTAATGATATGGAGGATAGACTTCATCGGGCACATAAGGAGCAAGTCGGTATGATTGCCGCTATGGCTCATGACTTGAAGACTCCACTGACTACCATCAACGGTTTTGTGGAACTGCTAGCGATACAGAAAAATCTTTCTGAGAAGGAAAAACAGGAATTTTATGAGCTCATTCTCAAGAAAACAAGGCATATTGCTGAACTTATCAACGGTTTCTCTTCGTTTACCAAGGATGAGCTTGAACTGGAAGCTATCGATATGAAATCCTTTGAAGCACGAAAACTCTTTGAAAACATTGCTGCAGAATATGAAATCGAATTATCCGGGTTTAATTTTGAGCTGGCTTGGAATCACACCTTCAACCCAAACCAACACATCCTGATTAACGAACACATGATCCGCCGTGTTTTTGGGAACCTCTTCAGCAATGCCGTAAGGTATGTTGAAAAGAGAGATTTGAAGGTCTATATGAGTGGCTATGTGCAGGGCAACAATGCCTATTTCCAGGTAGAGGATAACGGACTGGGTGTACCGGATAAGGAACTGTCCTCTCTGTTTCTTAAGTTCTTCACAGTCGACAAATCCAGACAGAATAAAAGCGGCGGTATGGGACTGGGCTTAGCCAGCTGCAAATCGATTATTGAGCATCATGGCGGTGGGATCGAAGCCTTTCATTCCAATTATGGGGGATTGGGAGTCCGGTTCTGCCTGCCGCTTGTGAAGTGACCCTATTGTGTGTCACTTTATTTTTTTTCACATTTGCTTCACATTTAATTATTTTCTCTTTAGCAGGGTTTTACCTTTACTCAGTATACTTATCTCCATTAAAACTAATGGAAGAGGTACCTTAAAACATGAGTATTACTGACTTATCGGTAAAAAGGCCTTCAGCAGTCTTCGTATTACTGGCTTTATGTATTGGTCTGGGTATCATCGGTTACACGAGTCTGGGGGCAGACTTATATCCATCGGTTAATATCCCGATTATCACCATCACAACTAGTTATAACGGAGCCGGTGCGGAGGAGATCGAAAAAGACGTTGTCAAACCCGTTGAAGATGCCGTTTCTGGGATCAGCGGAATTGATACCCTCAAGTCTACAGCCAAAGAGGGCCTTGGGCAAACCGTTATAGCCTTCACCATGGAAACGAATATGAATTCGGCTTTTTTAGATGTGCAGAAGGCCGTTGATGCGGCTGCAGGCAAACTGCCCGTCGATGCCGATTCTCCGATTTTATCCAAGATCGACATGAACGCTCAATCTGTGATGACTCTGGGTATAACGGGGACAGCCCCCTACGACCAACTGCAAAATGAAGCAGATAAGATCAAAGAGGATCTGGAGAAAATACCGGGCATTGGTCAGGTCAGCCTGCAGGGAGCCAATGATAAACAACTTTCCATTCAATTAGATAAAACGGCTATGGATTATTACGGAATCAATGTTAATACTCTGCTGACCAGGCTGAAGACAGAAAATAGTAATATGCCCGCTGGCCGGATCAGTCAGGAAACAAGCGACCAAGCGGTCAAACTGGTTGGCGAGTTTAAAGACATCAATGAGATTAACAATTTATTAATTCCCACTTCAGGTGGGGGGAACGTGCGGCTGGCGGATATCGCCGATATTCAACTGCAATATCCTGACAATGAACAACTATTAATGTTGAATGGCCAAAATGCGATTGGCATCAGTATTCAAAAGCAGAGTGATGCCAATGTCGTGGAATCTGTGAATAACGTCAAAAAAGAATTGATTGACATCCAGAAGCAGCTACCCACCGGAGTGAACGTCATCGTCACCACCGATAGCACCACGTTTATCAATGATTCTCTGAAGGACGTGCAAACCAGCCTTTTCGAAGGAATCATTACGACTGCTCTCGTGCTTTTTTTGTTCTTGCGCAGCTGGCGGTCATCCCTCGTAGTCCTGGTTGCTATTCCAACCTCTTTGATTGCTACCTTCTTTATGATGTACGAGTTTAAATTCACCTTAAATATGATGACCCTAATGGCCTTATCCCTCAGTATAGGTATTCTGGTGGATGACTCCATTGTGGTTCTCGAAAATATTCAAAGGCACCTGGGAATGGGGAAAAACCCGAAACAGGCGGCAATTGAGGGGCGCAGCGAAATTGGAATGGCGGCAATTGCCATCACGCTCTGTGACGTTGTGATCTTTATTCCCGTAGCCTTTATGTCGGGCATGGTCGGGCAGTTCTTTAAAGAATTTGGCCTCACGGTTGCTGCGGCTTCCCTATTTTCCCTGCTCGTTTCATTTACGGTGACACCGATGTTATCCTCCCTATTTTTGAAAAAGAAGCCATCTGAAGAAGCTACAGATTTACAGCTTAAAACTAAAAAACCGGGGAGATTCTCACATCTCTTTGACCGTGTCACTGAAATCTATACAAAATTATTAACCTGGTCGCTCGACAACCGCTGGAAAATTGTTAGTCTCATCATGGTCGGCTGTATTCTGGCTATCTCCTTACTCCCCTTAGGTTTTATCAAAACTGAGTTTACGCCTCAAAGTGATCAAAGCCAGATAACCATCGATTTAAATCTTACACCAGGTTCCAGTTTAAACCAGACTGAAGAAAAGGTATCTCTGGTTGAAAAGCATCTGCAGTCCATGGGTGAAGTGAAGGATTACCTGACCACTATTGGAAACAACTCTGATAAATCCTCCGCCAATATCATCGTCAAACTTGTGGATAAAAGTAAACGGCCCGAGAGTCAGAGTGTCATTGCGACAGAAATGCGCCAATGGGGGAACACCCTACCCGGTGTCCAGTTCAATGTATCTGAAGCACAGTCTGCTGGGGGAAATGGCAAACCTGTCCAGCTAACTATTAGTGGACAAGAACCCGCAGTTTTAAAAGAGTTGTCCTCCAAAGTGGAGGATATCGTCAAAGCCACCCCGGGTACAGCGGATGTCACGAATTCAGAGCGGACCACAGAGAGTGAGATCCAAGTAACAATCGACAGGCTTGCAGCCGTCCAGTATGGAGTGAATGCCTCAGATATTGCTACCATACTCCGGACAGGCCTGCAAGGATCGAAGGCCGGCATCTACCGGCAGAACGGCGATGAATACGACATTGTCGTTCAGTATATGGATAACCAGATCAAAACCCCCAATGATTTGGGAGCAATTAAGGTTCAAAGCTCAGCAGGACAGCAGATTGCCCTGAATCAGGTCGCTTCCATCGGGTATGCGGACAGTCCGCTGAAGATATCAAGAGAGAATCGAGAGGATATCGTAACCGTCTCGGCAAATTTGCAGAACAGTACGCTGGGAGATGTGCATTCGATCATTCAAAGCAAACTCGACACCCTTAAACTGCCCGCTGGCTATACGATAAGCTTCGATGGCACTCAAAAGAATATGGCCGATAGCTTCAGCGCCCTGATCAAAGCCCTGGCGGCATCGATTATTCTGGTCTATGCCATTCTAGTCATTTTATATGAATCCTTTTTGACTCCGTTTATTCGGATGCTTTCGTTGCCCTGCGCAATTATCGGGGCCTTTGGATTGCTAGCCTTAACCGGCCAATCGTTGAATATCATGTCGATGATCGGCTTAATATTGCTCGACGGGTTGGCATCTAAGAACGGGACTCTGTTGATTGATTATACCCATACCTTGATGAAACGCGGGGTACCTCTGCGAGAAGCTTTGATTGAATCCGGAACCACTCGGTTAAGACCCATCTTGATGACCTCCGCAACCATGATTGTCGGCATGCTGCCCTCAGCACTATCCACCGGCGCAGGGAGTGAAATGCGCAGCGGAATGGCCATCATAATTATTGGTGGCATGATCACTTCTACGATATTTTCTCCTATTCTTCTGCCCGTGGTTTATACAATGATGGAGGATCTAAAGCAGCGTCTGTCCAAAAAAAAGAAGCCAATTCAAGTTGTCGGGGAGGTAACAAATTATGAGGCATATTAAAGCAATAAGCATAGGAACAGCGCTGATAATTTCTGGTCTAATATTCACTTCGTTATCCTTAGGCTTTGGAAATAAAGAAGCTCCAGTTAATCAACAACTAAAAAATGTCAAAGCCGTGGCAGCGACGGTGTCCTCCATAACCACCGAGGTTGAATATGCCAGTAAGTTGCAACCCGTTCAAGCAGTGAATGTTTCCTCCAAAACAGTCGGCAAAGTCGCGACGGTTAATGTTGAGGCCGGTGAAAAAGTAGAGAAAGGTCAGGTCCTATTTACCTTAGAATCTGGCGACTTACAGGCTCAGCTTCAGCAGCAGCAAGCCAACCTCGCTGCCAGCCAGGCTAATCTTGAGAAAACTGAAGGCTCCGCTTATGATCAGCAAATTATCCAAGCCGAGCAAACTTTGCAAACCAAACAGCTAACTTATGATGATGCCAAGAAAAAATATGATCTAAATAAGCAACTATATGATAGCGGGGCCATCTCCAAACTAGCCTTAGATGATTTTCAAAAACAATATCAAAGCGCAGAGGTTGATTTAAAAGCAGCCGAGGCTAATCTGAACCTGCTAAAGGATAAGTCCGGGCCGGAGTCGATCAGCGTGGCCTCGGCCCAAGTCGATCAGGCAGCCGCCGGTGTAAATTATGCGGCTGAGCAGCTCAAAAATGCTGTGATCACCTCTCCCATTTCAGGCATAGTATCTGTAAGGAATGTGGATGTAGGGGAAATCATCTCCAGTTCCACCGCTGCATTTACGATCATTGATACCAACACGATGGTCGCCGAGATTAGTGTACCGGATAAAATGGTAGCTAAGGTCAAAAAAAGCCAAATCGTTCCTGTGAAAATGAATGCGTTGGATAACCAGACGGTAGAGGGTACCGTTGACTATATAAGCCCTGACGCAGATAGCAAGTCCCAAGCTTATACGATCAAGATTCTGATTCAAACGACGGATCAACTAAAATCCGGCATGTTCGCAAGGGTTATTTTACCCGAAGCAAAAAAGGATAATATATTGACTGTACCCAATGAAGCAATCAAGATCGAAAATAGCACGTCGGTTGTTTATACCGTCGCCCAGGGTGCTGTAAAAAAAGTCCCCGTAACCACCGGATTATCCAACGCTAAGTTCAGTGAAATTACAAGTGGCCTCAAAGCAGGCGATCAGGTCATCACCGAAGGACAAATCTTTCTCAATGAGGGTGAGCAGGTCAATGTTGTAAAATAATTAGTGAAATCTCATTCGAGGCAGTCAATATCGATATCAGCACCTGTGAACTTTTAGATCTCAACCCCAAAAGCCCTATTAGCAGATTTTTATCAGAAAAATGACCACGACTTGTTATTAAATCGTGGTCATTTTTTATAATGTTTCATATTCTCAACCCGTCCTCACTACTTGCATCTTGCTAGGTGTAGGAAATACACATTTAAAATAAAGTATCGCCCCACCCTAATGTTTATTAAAAATAATTAGTAATGAAGTCATCGGGTGTAATTGCTGTAACTGGTGACCCAGCGAAGTCTTTTACATTACGAGTAAGAATTAACTCAAGTCTCTTACGTTTGGCACAGGTTGACAATAAGGCATCTTCATAATCATCCATTGACAGACTGAGTGCTTTTTCGCAATCACTTCTTGTAACATCAATAACTTTAAATAGGTTAAAAATTGTTGTAAGTATCTGCTTTGCTTGATTGGTATCGTGAAAATATCTTTTAAGGAAATAGTAAATATCGGTTACAGAGCTTGCAGTTATGGATGCATTTAACTTATCTTCCGCAACAAACCTAAAAATCTTTTCGGCAGAGATATTATGAGGAGTACGGTTCATCAAGGCATCAAGCATGACATTTGTATCAATCAGGACGTTCATATTTTTTTAACCTCGCTTCTCTTGCCTGTTCTAGAGTCATATCATTGGGAATAATACCAAACAATGATTCCGCCATTTTTACCTTATCTTCTTTTAAAGGAGAGAGTCTTGCAATCCCTTTTCCATTCTTCGTGATGATAATTTCCTCCTCATTAACGAGTGTTAAATACTTCCCAATGTTTGTTTTAAATTCAGTCGCAGTAATAAGCATTCGAACCACCCCTTGTCTATAATATTAGATGATTTAATTATATCATAATCGAACAATTCATCAATGTCGAATCGTTCGATTATGCGCGGTATGCATTTTTAACATCTCTTTCGCATTTTTGCAGCAGTATAATCATTTATTTCTCTCCAGAGCTTCGGGATTACCCCATTTCAAGAGATGGGCGCAAAGACCTGTATCAAGGAAGTGAAGCATCGACATCTTTGTGACCCGTTTTAAGAGGTTGTTATAAAAGTAAAATACAATTTTATAATAGATGAATTTACATATTTTGCAAAATTGATTAAATGTTTTTATGGTTTCCACTCAAACAGAATCCCTTAACCTAAATGGTCAAGGGGTTCTGTTCTGGAGTGGAATACTTATTTTAGCACGCTTTTTAGCAAAGAATTAGCACAAATATAGAGAGAACAAATAGGTTATTTTTTGTCGTATAAGAAAAAACTGCATAATAATAATACTATTTTCTTTGCAGAGAAAAAATATTGATTTTTGTAAATTATTGGTATACACTTAGTTTATGAAAAGAGGTGTTTGAAGTGATCCAACGCGAAGAGTATCTAAATCAGCTTATCTCCGGACGCGAGAAGCAAATCATCAAGGTGGTAACCGGCGTTCGGCGCTGCGGAAAATCCACTCTTTTTACCTTGTATATCGACTATTTAAAATCTACTGGCGTTTCCGAAGATCGGATTATTTACGTTAATCTTGAAGACGTGGAACATGAGAACTTATTGGGCTACAAAGCGTTATACGACTACGTGAAGGAACGTCTGTGCAAGGACAAATATACTTATGTTCTTATTGATGAGGTGCAAAGCTGTAAATCCTTTGAGAAGGCAGTAAACAGCCTGTTTATTAAAGCAAATGTAGATGTCTATATCACTGGCTCAAATGCTTACATGCTTTCTGGCGAGCTGGCGACGCTGCTTTCCGGACGCTACGTCACTATTGATATGCTTCCCTTGTCTTTTAAAGAGTACTGTGAAACCTCTAATAGCGCTGGAAAAACTATACGGGAAAACTTTAACGATTATCTTCGGTTTGGCTCTTTTCCTTATGTCGCCATACTTGAACGCAGCGATGCCGTCGTTATACCATATTTAGACGGTATCTACAGCACGATCTTGTTAAAGGATGTTGCTAAACGGGGAGGCATAACCGACGTCTCTCTCCTGGAAAACATAATTAAGTTTGTCGCTGCAAGCGTCGGAAGTCCTATCTCGACTAAAAAAATCAGCGACACTATTAACTCAAGCGGCCGGAAGATTTCTGTCAACACTGTAGAACATTACCTGCGTGCCCTGGCAGACAGTTATATTTTCTATAAAGTTGAGCGCTACGACATCAAAGGCAGACAGCATCTGAAAACACTTGGCAAATACTATCTAGTAGACTCCGGCATCCGTAATATGCTGCTTTCCAGTTCATCCTCCGACCTTGGTCACATGATCGAAAACGTGGTATACCTAGAGTTACTCAGGCGTGGGTATAAGGTCAATATCGGCAAACTCTACGAAAAAGAGGTTGACTTCGTCGCTAGAGACATGAATGGAATAACCTACTACCAGGTATCTGCCTCAGTACTCGATGAAAGCACTTTGAATCGCGAACTGGAACCTCTGCAGAAAATTGCGGACAATTATCCAAAGATTCTTCTGACCCTTGACGATATTGGCGCCGGAGGGAATTTTTCAGGTATCCGCCATCTCAATCTGCTTGACTGGCTTCAGAAAACCTAAAAAAGGAGAGCCGTAAAAAACTAACGGGTTCACTTGAGAGGTGAAAAAGCAATTGCAAAATGCAGTCGAAATCCTTATAATTTTGGCTGCATTTTTCCTCGTCTCCCGGATTAGCTCTATAAAAAGGGTGCTAAAATAGGTTTTCAACTTCAAAAGTGAACCCCTTAACCTAAATGGTCAAGGGGTTCCTTTTGAATTTAAAAACCATAATTATCTTTCACTCTAAGCTTGACCCCATTTTTCATGGTAAACAATCTCTGCCATCGTTTTGCGAGGGCGTGGCCTCCGCTCCTCTGCGGCATAACCCAAAGGAGTCATAGCCAAAACACGAACATTAGCCGGAACATTTAAAGCTTCTCGGGCTTTCTCCTCAGTGAATAAGCCCTGCCAACACGTCCCTAAACCTTGATCAGTCGCTGCCAACAACAAGTGCTCCATCGCAAGACCTGCATCAAGCATCATATAATCCTTGCCTTCCCATACTTCTGATTCAGTCGGCACAGCACACAGCACAATGACAATCGGAGCCCCAGTCAAAGCCTTACGCCCAGGATTGCTCTCCCCCATACTATCAGCCAAAGCCTGACGACCATTCGCATCTTCAACTACAATAAAGCGCCAACACTGCAGATTTTTCCAAGACGGTGCCAACCTCGCAGCTTCCAAGACATACTCCAATTTTTCACGTTCCACCGGCTTATCGAGATAACTGCGCAAACTCCGACGGGCCTGTACCACTTCCAGAAAGTTCATCTCAATCTCTCCTTTATTCTCTTGTTAGCTTTTTTCTTTATATTATCTTCTCTACTAAAAATTATTCTATAAGATTAGCTCATTCTCCTGCTTTCGAGGAGAGCGCAAGCCCCTTGACATTCTGGCCCACTTTGCTTATTCTTGGCAGGTAATTCACTTGAAAGTGTTGGGAGGGAAAACATGCGGACGAGTAAGCCTTTTTTTAGTTTGCAGACCATCATGACTTTGCTAGTTTGCGGTGTAGTGGCTCTATCTTTAACGGTAACCGACATCCTAATTAGTCAGAAAGTTGCTGATAACACGCAACAAAATCTAGCAAATAAAGCGACGAATATTGCCCGCATTGTTGCCCACACGCCTCTTGTAATTGAAGCTCTTAATGGTCAAAGAGCCGATTCGGAAATTCAGCCCTTTGCGAATGAAATACGACAGATCACCGACGTCGAGTTCGTTGTTGTCACAGATATGAAGGGGATAAGAAAGTCTCATCCGGATATTAGCAAAGTTGGGCAGCCCTTTGTGGGGGGAGACGAAGGGGAGGCCCTAAAGGGTCACGAATACGTTTCCAATGCCAAAGGAACGCTGGGCATGTCCTTACGTGCATTTACTCCTATCGTTACTCCCACTGGTAAACAAGTTGGGGCCGTTGCCGTTGGGATCTTGCTTAATAATGTAAATCAGGCTGTCGCCCAGAGTCGACTAATTATTTTTATCAGTGTTGGCTTCGGATTACTGGTAGGAGTTATTGGTGCCTTATTCTTAGCTCGAAAAATTAAACACATTATGTTTGGTTTAGAACCGAACGAAATCGCCAAAATGCTCGAAGAACGCAGTGCCATGTTAGAATCCGTAAGGGAAGGTATCTTGGCGATCGACAAAGATTCCCACATTACACTTGCGAATGCTGCTGCCTTACGGCTATTTAATAAAGCTGGCATTCTGGGCGACCCGGTTGGAAAAAGAGTAACGGACTGTGTACCCAACACACGTATGCAGCTTGTGCTGGAAACAGGGAGTGCGGAATTAGATCAGGAACTAAATCTATTTGGAATAACGCTCGTAACGAACGTTATTCCGCTCTTTGTCAACGGCAAAAGTGTTGGAGCGATTGCAACGTTTCGAGATAAAACCGAAATAAAACAAATGGCTGAAGAATTAACTGGTGTGCTCCTCTACGCTGAGGCCTTGCGCGCACAGGCCCATGAATTTATGAATAAATTACAGGTTATTCTCGGTATGGTCCATATGAAATATTATGACCAGCTATCCAAGTACATCAGTCGGATTGCTCATCAGCAACAAAATGAAATCGGTTTTATCTCAAGACATATTAAAGATCCAGTATTGGCAGGCTTTATATTGGGGAAAATGAGTTATGCCCGAGAGGTTGGGGCAGAGTTAGTACTGTTCGAGGAATGCTTTTTACCTGAACCGGCAAACCCAGAAATGATTCACGATATAGTTACCGTGTTTGGAAATTTGGTCGATAATGCGCTGGATGCGGTCGTTGATTGCCCACTTAAACGGATTGACGTAAACTTTTCTTATGAAAACGGTGTTATAATCCTTGAAGTAAGCGATACTGGGCCCGGTATTAACAATGAGCTTAAACGTCAAATCTTTGTTAAAGGCAATTCTACCAAAGGACCTAACAGGGGCTTAGGACTGTACTTAGTGAAACGAAGTCTGGAGAGACTTAATGGGAAAATCGAGATACTTTCAGAGGAAGGTCAAGGAACTCAATTCAAAGTGTCTTTACCTTACAAGAGCAAGGATGAAATGGAATGATTAAGGTCTTAATCGTAGAAGATGATCCTATGGTCGCTGAATTTAATAAGCGATATCTTGAGCAAGTCGAGGGCTTTGAGTTAATAGCAGTCGCCCCTTCGGTTACTGATGCCTTGCTTATTTTGGATTGTCAAGAAATAAACTTAATCTTACTTGATATATTTATGCCAGGTATGAATGGATTTGATTTATTGACTCAGGTCCGAAAGCAAGGCCAAGGGGTTGATGTTATTGTCGTATCCGCTGCTTGTGATAGTCAAAGTATCAAAAAAGCTTTACGCTATGGAGCAGTTGATTATTTAATTAAACCTTTTGAATTTGAACGTTTCAAAACAGCTTTATCCGCTTACCGAGAATGGGTAAGCATGACGAAGGATCAAGAAAAACTAAGCCAGGCAGAATTAGATCTACGACTTCTTCATCCAACCCCAGTTACTATGCCAAGTGAATTGCCGAAAGGTCTGACTCGAAACACCCTGAAGACTGTCTGGGAAAACATCCAAGAAATGAAAGAACGCTCGTTTTCGACTGAAGAAATGGCTAACTGTGTTGGAATATCAAGGGTTTCGATGCGCAAATACCTAAGCTTTCTCACAGATATTGGTGTAATCGAGATGGAGATTATTTATGGTTCAATCGGTCGACCAGTCTATCAACACCGCTGCCCAAAGCCTGAAAATGATTTAATAAAAACTTATTTTTAAAAGGTTGGGCAATATGCCCAACCTTTTGTGTAGTTCACCTATCTTCCTGCAAGCAAGATTCCAGTGTTAACAATATGACGTTTCATACCCAGTTCCTCATATTCGGTACCTAAATGTGAACATTTGCACTATTGTTCCGTGGCTTTATATTAGCACTTCGTAAGTATTGATACTCTCTTTCTTTAATTACAAAACAGTTAATAAAGTTTATCAACAATAATCTGTATATCCCTTTAACTAGAATAATATATTATTTGTCAAAGTTTGTTTTTTCAGGTTTATTTTTTAATAATAAATTATTTATAACTCCAGTTTGGAATTTATAACCTTTTCATACCTATTTAATCCTAATAAATTAAAAAACGGGCCATTCGGCCGATTTTCACTTACTTTAGTTACAAAACAGTTAACATAATTAAATAAACTGTTCAAATTGTTTGAAAAAACTTAATATGGAGAAGAAAATAAATTCAGGAGGTGCTTCTATGAGTCTGGCCAGGAATACGGAAGTCTCAAATCCCATATTAAAGTCGTCTGAGAATAATGAAATCCCACCTTCCGGTTTCGTCTCCAAGTTTGCGAACACAAAAGTTGGAGTTGTTCCCTTACCTCTCTATTTAATCTTGGCAGTGATCATTTATGCCGCATCTGCTTACAGCAAACTCCCTGCAGATATGCTCGGCGGTTTTGCGGTCATCATCATCATGGGGGTCCTTCTCGGGGATATCGGGCTTAAGGTTCCAATTTTAAAAGATATTGGCGGTCCTGCTATTTTGGCTATTATGATACCGTCCACTATGGTCTTTTACAATTTAATCAATCCTTCGGCTTTAAAAGCAATAACAGCTGTTATGAAAACATCCAATTTTCTCTATTTGTATATCTCCGTCTTGGTCGTAGGCAGTATTCTGGGCATGAATCGGAAAGTTCTCGTTCAAGGTTTTCTGCGCATGTTTGTTCCTCTCATTGTTGGGACAGTTGGTGCTATATCGACTGGGTTGCTCGTCGGTACTTTGTTTGGTTACACCATCCACCGCACATTTTTCTATATTATTATCCCAATTATCGGTGGAGGTATTGGTGAAGGCATACTTCCACTCTCTATCGGCTACTCCACTATTTTGAAAATACCTCAAGAAGCTTTAGTCGGCCAACTTATTCCAGCCGCTGTTATTGGTAATATTGTTGCGATTGTATGTGCCGGATTATTAAAGCGTTTAGGGGAAAAGAAACCGGAGCTAACCGGAAACGGCGTACTAGTCAAATCCGGCGATGACTCAGAATTGTTGAACTCCAAAAGCATTGATAAACCAGTTGATTTTCCTCTTATGGGAGCAGGACTTCTCCTAGCCTGTACTTTTTTCGTCTTCGGTAACTTCGCGAGCCCGTTTATCGGAATTCCGGGCGCAATTATTATGATTTTCACCGCTGCTATCGTCAAGTATCTCAACATTATGCCTGCTAAAATGGAACAAGGTTCGTTTCATCTATACAAGTTTGTCTCTTCGAGCCTCACCTGGCCTTTGATGGTCGGTTTGGGTGTACTTTATACCCCTTTGAAAGATGTCGTTGCCACAGTGACTCCTGGATACCTCGTGGTCTGTGCCTCTGTGGTTATAGCCATGATCTCTTCCGGATATTTCATCGGTCGCTTCATGAACATGTATCCTATTGAATCCGCTATCGTCACAGGGTGTCACAGCGGTCTGGGCGGAACAGGAGACGTCGCTATTCTTTCTGCTTCAAATCGGATGGAATTGATGCCTTTTGCTCAGATTTCCACTCGAATTGGCGGGGCCTCGATGATTGTAATTGCCACAATATTAATGAAGCTCTGGCATTAGGGGACTTGTGTGACACAGCGCTCAGTCTTACGACGCAGAGCAAACTAACTGTTCAAGCTCCCAGCTTTGGGGAGCGGGGTTCATCCTTCGGCGATAGCATTCTTTTAAAGAACCGCCTACGGCGATAATCTCCACTGGAGACTATCGTGCCAAAAGCGCCATCCGCTGGCCCGAAGACACTGTCTTCGCACGTATTAGCCTTCTTGCAGGATGGCCGAGTGTCCCTGAAGCCAAGGACGGCGAGAAGGGACCTTGGCGCATTGGCGGCAGTGCACTTCCTTGTGCACTGCCCCGTATTTGGGGTCGGTCGCTTGAACGGAAGTTTGCTAATCTGCTTACGTAAAGACGTCGCGCTCGTGTCACACTGCGTCCCGGGCTTGGGTCAGGGAACGAAAAGGTTGGGAGGACGGCGCATTTTATGTGCACCGTCTTGGCTCACTGGCGGTAGTACACTTCCGCTGGCCCACGAAAACACTGTTTTCGCACGGATTACCTTTCTAACAGACACTGTCTTCGCACGTATTAGCCTTCTTGCAGGATGGCCAAGCGCCGTGATGGCGAAGAAGGGACCTTGTGCTCTGCCCCGAATAAGGACTTCCGAGATGCGAATTAGTTCTTATCGATGCAAGTTAAGTCATACCAAATGAGAAATTAGGAGGGTCTAACAATGAGCAGTATTCAGGAACGAGCCTTAAAGCTCCATAAAGAGCTGGTAGGGAAAATCGAAGTTGTCAGTAAAGCAGAACTGAATTCTGCTGAAGATTTGAGCTTAGTTTATACTCCAGGGGTGGCAGAACCTTGTAAAGTGATTGCTGAAAATCCAGACGCGGCCTTTGACTATACTGGTCGGGGTAATATGGTCGCTGTGGTATCTGATGGTACAGCAGTGTTGGGGTTGGGTGATATCGGTCCCCTGGCAGCCTTACCTGTCATGGAAGGAAAATGTGTCTTATTTAGGAAGTTCGGGGGAGTTAATGCGTTCCCCATCTGTTTAAATACAAAGAATGTTGAGGAAATAATTCAAGTCGTTAAGGCCATGGAACCCAGTTTTGGTGGAATAAATCTTGAGGACATTTCTGCCCCACGCTGTTTTGAGATCGAAGCACGGCTGAAAAAGGAGACCAACATTCCAATCTTCCATGATGACCAGCATGGTACCGCCATTGTTGTTTTAGCGGCACTCCTTAACGCCTTAAGGGTTGTTAATAAGAAAATCGATAAGATTAAATTAGTGCTCAACGGAGCAGGCTCCGCAGGTATAGCCATTACGAAATTATTGCTACAAGCGGGTTTGAAAAATGCAATTATGGTTGATCGGGCAGGCATTCTTTGCACTGGTGAATGTTGGATGAATCCGGCTCAGGAAGAGATGGCGGAGCTAACAAACCATGCAAAGCTCAACGGTTCTTTAACGGATGCACTGGTAGGAACTGATGTCTTCATTGGAGTTTCTGCTCCAGGTGTCCTGAACGGGAAAATGGTAGCCACCATGAATTCTGGGGCGATCATTTTTGCTATGGCAAATCCGACGCCGGAAATATTCCCTGAAGAAGCCTTAACAGCAGGAGCGGCGGTTGTTGGTACTGGTCGTTCTGACTATCCTAATCAGGTAAACAATGTCTTGGTTTTCCCAGGTATCTTTAGAGGCACATTAGATGTCCGTGCTAAAGACATCACTGAAGAAATGAAACTCGCTGCCGCCTATGCGATCGCGGGAATCATTTCTGATGAAGAGTTAAATGCTGAATATATCATTCCTGAGGTCTTCGACCCACGGGTAGCCCCTAAAGTTGCTGCCGCAGTTGCTCAAGCCGCTATCAAATCGGGAGTGGCCCGTATACATGGGAACCCCGAGGAGATCTTTGAAAAGACGAGTCTCTTAGCGAGCCGTTAATTTTCATTTATTTTTTTCATGAAAAAGAAAGAGCACGACCTAAAAGTAATATGGGCCCTATGTCAAGGACAATTTAGAAAAAGAGCCTAAAATAAGAATACCCTCATGTCCTAAATGTGACGTGAGGGTATTCTTCTAAATTTTTATAGGATACTCACCGGAGCGCCAACACTACATATTTTTCCAAGACGGTGCCAACCTTGCAGCTTCCAAGACATACTCCAATTTTTCACGTTCAACTGGTTTATCCCAAAACAGGACGGTGCACATGCAATGTGCCGTCCACCTAGCGCTCCCTCTTTCTGTTTTCCGTTCCCCCGACCCAAGCCCAGGACGCAGTATGACACGAGCACGAGGTCTTTACGTTAGCAGACCAGCAAACTTCCGTTAAAGCGACCGACCCCAAATACGGGGCAGCGCACAAGGACGTGTGCTGCCGCCAATGCGCCAAGGATGGCGCTTTTGGGGGGAACCCCGCTCCCCAAAGCCAGGAGCTTTCACGGTTAGTTTGCTCTGCGTCGTAGGCACCGAGCGCTGTGTCATACAAGTCCCCCAAGTCCCTAAGTCCGTAGATGCTTCGCAATCAAAATCCTCTGAATTTGATTTGTTCCTTCATAAATTTGCGTGATCTTGGCATCCCTCATATAACGCTCAACCTTGTATTCCTTACAATAGCCATACCCACCAAAAATTTGCACTGCATCCGTCGTCACCTTCACCGCAGTGTCGCTCGCGAACATCTTGGCCATCGAGGCCTCCTTGCTATAGGGAAGGCCAGCCATCCTGAGAGAGGCGGCCTGATAAACTAGTAGTTTTGATGCTTCAATTTGGGTGGCCATATCTGCAAGCATGAATTGAATCCCTTGGAAGTTGCCAATGGGTTGTTTAAACTGTACCCTTTCCTGTGAATAGGCAAGTGCTGCTTCAAGTGCCGCTTCAGCTATCCCCAAAGCCTGTGCCCCAATCCCGATTCGTCCAGCGTCCAAAAGAAACATGGCAACTTTGAAACCTTGCCCTTCTTCTCCTAATAAATTTTCGACAGGCACACGAGCATCTTCAAAAATCAACTCACACGTTGCCGAGCCATTGAGACCCATTTTCTCTGCCCGTTTCCCCACTTTAAATCCCGGCGTATCCTTATCAACGAGGAAAGCGGAAACCCCATGTGCCCCTCTGTTGCGGTCTGTAGAAGCCATGACCAAATAAATGTCCGCATAACCCGCATTCGAGATGAAACGCTTTTGGCCATTTAAGATATAGAATTCCCCATCACGCCTTGCAGTTGTTTGCAAGCTAGACGCATCCGAACCAGCGTTAGCCTCAGTCAAAGCAAATGCCCCGATATATTCTCCTCCCACGAGCTTGGTCAGATATTTCTGTTTTTGCTCCTCAGTCCCAAAGTAAAGAATCGGGAAACTTTCCACAGACGTATGGACCGTAATAACGGCTGTAGAGGCACAACCTTTGGCAATTTCTTCAATAGCCAAGATATAAGATAAGAAATCAGCACCCATCCCCCCATATTCCTTCGGGATAGAAATACCCATCAATCCGAGCTTTCCCATCTTGCGGATGGTCTCTAAAGGAAACTCATGTGTCTCATCAGTGATCACTGCTTGCGGAATGATTTCCTTCTGAACAAAATCGCGTACCATTTTCTGCATCTTTAATTGGTCGTGGTTAAACTGAAAGTCCATACCTCGCCGCCCTTCTGCCTCTATGCTCCATAAACCTCATGCAGGAGTGAATACCCCCTCTGAGCTACCCCTTATTTCAAAACACATAAGAACAAGAACATATGTCAAATATTCTCTTCTATACTTATCGAACTATTCTCTCTTATTTAACAAAAATCCTTCCTAATGTTCCAACTATTCTGTAATACTCACTCCTATTCCTCCCACCAAGGTCTTGCTGCCTTCTCGTTGTTCTCACTCGCATTTTTCAAACTCGTCCTGTTTCTCTCAAACAATTTGCTCTTAACTACATCACTCTTAACCACGTCGTTCCTAACCAACTCCGGCTCCCAATCGATCAAAGCTTCAGAATCCCCTGCTCCTAAGGATGGCAATCTATCATCATCCTTCTGATCCCAAGACCACTCAACATCCGAACTCTCTTCTGTATCCCACTTCGATCCACGAGTTCCCTGGAATTTTCCTTCAGATCTCTCAGCCCAAAATGAATTCGACGCAGTTTCTCTTTCTTGGAAGCTTTCCTCCGGGCCCCAATCAAATTCACTACTGACATGATCATCAGAGTCATAGCCTGCATAAGAAGGCTTAAAATACGATTGACGCCGTTTTCCTGACCAAGTGCCTGAAACTACTCCTTTAGCACCTCCAGCCCCAACTGCACCTGCTATCAACCCAATAATTGCACCTTCACCAAGGACTTGGATAAAGCCCCAGAGTCGGATCGGCAAAAATAAAGCCAGCAAAAGCGTCCCCACTGCAACATAGCCAACTCCAGTAGCCCCACCCATCCACCATGAACCGCTTTCTTTAGCTGAACGATATCCGCCTACAAGACAACTTGCCAAGAGCCCAATATCCAACAGCCGTGAAGTGCTTAGGCCTCCTAGACCCATAGCACCCCATACAATTCCTGCAAATAGAGTTAAGACCGTAACCATCAAGGCCGTAGTGATTCCTCTTAAGAGGCATGTACCCATTGCTATGTTCCTCCTTTTTTCTAAATTAATAACTCCGAACGCTTAAGTTCTTGTGATTTTCTAAACTCTATCTATGAATACGTTGAACCTGTCCAATACATTCCTCATTATGCCATAATTATCCATTACCACTCTCATTCTTCGGGAATATATTGTAGCATGATACGTGAAAGGGAGGAGTCCTAATGGATTATGTACGATATATTGTGCAAGCAGGCGATACCATTTTTAAAATCGCCAAGGCTTATCATGTCGAAATGGGAGAAATCATTCAACTCAATCATTTAAAGCATCCTGATCGCATTTATGCTGGTCAAGTTCTATTACTCCCTGTCCAGGAGACTCATGAACCGAGTCCTGAGGAAATTCCCGAACCAAATTTTACATATGCCCTGTGGCTCTACGAGGCTTATGCAGGAACGGATTCGGAATTAACTGCCATCACAACCTACCTTTATCAAGCTGTACTGCTTGACCGCCCGGAGTTCGATGCCTTATTACGACCCATTGCTTATGACGAAATCCGGCATCTCGAAAAATTAGCTTTAGCTTTGCGCCATCTAGGGGTCGACCCCAGGTACGGGTCATTAAGTAGTGGCCATTGGGTCGATTGGCGTGCCCGTTTTATCAACTATACCAGTGAACTTTGTGCACTTCTTGACCTGAACATCGAGGATGAGGCCAAAGCACACCGGGAATATCTTGAACTGGCCCACAAAATACCCATTCCAGAAATTCAATGTATCCTGATGGAAATAGCAGCCGATGAGGAACGTCATTACCATCTGTTCTGTCAAGCAAAGCAGCAATATTGTAGCGAATGCGCCCCCTGCCCAACTCCGCCGCCTTGTTCTCCACCACCCATCTATACTCCGATTGAAGACCCCCCAGAAATGCCAGGACCGCATGATGGAGGAAAAGGTTGAAAATTTCTTCTTTCCAGTTGGCGTTCGTTCCGTTATACTAGAAATTGCGTAATCCGCTGTGCCATCTTAACAGAGGTCGGAGATCGGATGTCTGAGGCCAGAGGTCAGATGATATCAACAGTCAGTAAAAATCTGTTAAACTTCAGAAAGGCCATTGCGTATCCCACGCAATGGCCTTTTCTTTTATTTCCTTCCGTAATAATTTTACAAGTTACATACATTAAGAACAGTAGGAGTAGGAGTGATTTGATGAAGCTAAACAAAAGCCGCTGGGCTGATTTTTCGTTACTTTTAGTTGCCTTAGTTTGGGGATCGACCTTTGTCATCGTCAAATGGGCAATTGAGGATCTGCCCCCATTTCCATTCTTAGCGATTCGCTTCGCCCTCGCCTTTATTAGCCTCTTGCCCTTTCTCTGGTTTCAAAAAACACATATCTCCACCAAAGAACTACTTAAAGGAGTGCCCTTGGGGGTCTTTCTGTTCTCCGGGTACGCCTGGCAAACGGTTGGCCTGCAATATACGACCGCGTCCAACGCCGGTTTTATAACGGGACTTTCCATCGTCATTGTCCCTACACTAGTCACTATAACGACTCGCAAGCTGCCGCGTCCCAGTCTACTCCTGGGTATCCTGAGCGCTCTAGTAGGCCTGGCCTTGCTCTCCTTAGGTGATCATTTTCAGCTCAACAAGGGTGACCTCATGGTTCTTGTCTGTGCTTTAAGCTTTGCCCTCCATATTTTCTTTGTCGGACGTTATGCCCCTCAGACAAATGCCACAGTTTTAGCCAGTGTCCAAATCCTTACTGTGAGCATTTTAAGTGGTATTTTCTCACTAATTTTACCTCAACCAACAATTCACTTCACCTCAACTGCCTGGTTGGCCTTATTAGTGACTGCCGTTCCTGCGACCTCACTCGCTTTCTTTGTTCAAACCAAAATGCAGCAATTCACCACTTCAACCCATACTGCCCTCATTTTTTCTATGGAACCCGTATTTTCCGCCGTCACCGCCTTTTTCCTCGCCGGTGAAGTATTTACGCTGAAAGGGCTGACTGGTGCGGGATTGGTTCTAGGGGGCATGTTAATCGCCGAGTTTACTGGATCGGGAAACGAAATACCGTCAAAATGAAAAACAAGTAAAAGGCTCCTCCTATCAAGAGACTGGTCGGAAAAATCGCCCCTTTGCGTCGAAGAGATAAGTAAGGAATCATGGCAGCTCCTAAAGCGAGAAACGCACTCCACAATGCCAGGGCATCCAATTTCCATGGCGTAAGAGCAATGCCGATCGCTGGAATCACGGAACTCTGAAATACCATGGCTCCGGTCAAGTTTCCCATGGCTAGTGTGTCCTTGCCACGACGAATCCAAAGGACACTGTTAAACTTCTCTGGTAACTCTGTGGCAATCGGAGTAATAATTAAAGAGAGCACAAAGACCGGTATTCCAATTGCCACTGCGATAGGCTGCACTGCGTTGACAAAACCCCGTGCTCCAAAAACAATGGCAATTAAGGCCAAAGCGATTTGCACTAAAATCATGAGCAGCGACGGATTGTTGGTCCGTGTTGCCACATAAAGCGGAGCCAAATTTTCCTGCTTATGTCCCCCTTTACTCGCGCGTAAGGTAAGGAAGACATATATTCCATAAGCAGCGAGAAGCGCTAATGCCGCTCCATTCTTAAGCAGTTGACTGGGCAAAAAAGACGCCAGAATAGCCATTGTATAAACAAACAAGAAAAACCCCAAGTCACGTTGAACGACTTTAGCATCCAACTGAAGGGGCAGATTTCTCCGACGGAACAAGAGTGCCGTGAGCCCTGTGATAAAAAAGGCAAGTGTTGCCAACATAAACGGCGCACCCAGAATAGCCCCAATGCCAATATCTGAACCTTCTGTGCCCACTCCCCCACTCAAAAAGGCCATAATAGGAACCATCGTTTCCGGCAAAGCCGTCCCGACAGCAGCAAGAATACTTCCAACAGCTCCGGCCCCTAACTTGAGCTTTTGCCCCAACCATTCAATCCCATTGGTAAACGCTTCTGCCCCTATCAAAATGATACCTAAACTCACAATAAGTAAGCCTATATCTCTCAAATATTTCTCTCCCTTCCTCTCGCAGATCACGTTAGACTTCCCTCTAGTTCCCCGCTCACTCTAAATATACGAGAGAGCTATTTTTTTATGTATGAAACTAGGGAACTTAGCCTTACAACGCTCGCTTACCTGGTCATCACAGATCAAACTAAGACTCGCTTTTGTAAGCGACGAAGTTCCAGGCTGGCTGGGAGAGACGAGTTCAGAGAGGACAACAGGACTCTTTTTAGACGCAAATGGAGACGGCTCACATGGAAGGTGCCGTCTCCCTAATTTTCTTAACAGTCTCTCGACCCAAGCCCATCGCACGCCTCATGATGGCGTGGACTTACTCCAGATTCTTAACCTGAAGGAGTTTAGGGAACATCCGCATCCAGATTACGGCTACAACTATAGTTCCTATACCGCCGATCAACACTGATGGTATAGTACCAAACCAGGAAGCAGTTAATCCTGACTCAAACTCTCCCAGTTGATTTGAGGTTCCAACAAACAACATATTAACCGCGCTAACTCTCCCACGCATTTCATCGGGTGTCTTAAGCTGAACAAGAGAGGACCTGATAACCACACTAATAACGTCTGATGCTCCAAGTACAATGAGCGCAGCGACCGACAAGACGAAAGACGTTGATACAGCAAAAATAATGGTCGCGATTCCAAATACAATGACAGCAATAAACATGATTTTCCCCACACGCTCTCGTAAAGGATGACGTGCTAAAACCGCTGACATCAATAGTGCTCCGACAGCTGGAGCAGCCCGTAGGATTCCCAATCCAACGGGACCGACGTAAAAAATATCCTGAGCATAAATCGGTAATAATGCTGTTGCTCCACCAAGCAACACTGCAAAGAGATCCAGGGATATCGCCCCAAGTAGTTCCGATTTGCTTCGAATGAAGCTAATCCCCGCAAATAACGAACGCCTGTTAATTTCATTACGTTTAAAAGTTGTCCCTCGAATTTGAAGTTGAGAGGCGAACAAACTCGATATTAGAAAAAGTAAGCTAATAACTAAGTAAACCGTCGTAGGACCAAAAACATAGAGAAATCCGCCCAGTGCCGGCCCGATTATTACGGCCGTTTGGGTTAAAGAAGTAGCCCAAGCAATGGCCCGCGAAAAATGTTCAATAGCTACTAAATTAGGCATCAGGGCCTGCATAGTAGGTCCTTCAAACGCATGGACAGTACCAAATAAAAACATAATCACTAGGATGCTTTCTTTGTTGAGCCAACCATAGTAACTTCCTAGAGCTAAGGCTAAAACTCCTGCTCCCTCAACAAATTGACAAACGGTAAGAATTACACGTCGATTATAACGATCAGCTACGTGACCCACCATAAGAGTAAGCAGAACCATGGGTAAGAACTGAACCAAGCCGACAAGGCCAAGATAAAACGAACTTTTAGTAAGTTCATATATTTGCCAGCCTACAATAACAGCCAACATCTGTGAGGCTAACGTAGTGGACACACGTGCAAAACAAATCAAGACAAATGATTTATTACGCAGGAGTTCCATATTTGTATTTAAATTTGATGAATCCATTTTGAACTCCTTTTCATACAAAGATCCTACTGGATAACTTATCTTGAAAAATAACGATGATGATAGCATAAAAAACTAACCTATGTCGTGTTCCATTAAAAAGCAGCCTTACTCTAAGGCAATATACCTTAAAGCAAGGCCACGATATTAAAAATAATTTACGCTTGACACTTTGTAATATTGTACACGACAGCCAATTGAAAAACCCTTACCGTATGCTTTTCTCTTATTTAATATTTCCAGCGAACCTTGCTCCCATTGCAAAGGCCTTTTCACAATCCTTAGGAAATTCTTCTTTCCGTCTCTTGGCTTTCTGAGCTTCATCGAACCCTGTCACAACATATTTAGAATAATCGTTAAACTGATAAGTGTCAGTAACATACAGCACTTCAGGACCCTCAGGGGCTCCAAAAATGCGCCCAATCATATTTTCGGTTCCCTTCAGAACAGGAATGTAGCCCCATTCTTGCATCGTTTTCTCATCTAAATTCATGGTGTATATAAAGCCCACCGGTATCTTCTTCTTGAAAAGAGAAGAGTAGTTTTTATCATACACTAGGTACGGGAATGTCATCCGTTCCATGAATGACCTCATCTCACCCGTAACATTCCCAAAATAGATAGGTGAACCAAGGATAATCGCATCAGCATTATCAATTTTCTCTAGGATCGCGGTCAGGTCATCCTTAACCGCACATTTACCGTAACTTTTTCCATCTTTCAATTTACAGGCAAAACAGCTAATACATCCTTTAAAGTTGAGATCATAAAGATGGACGAGCTCAGTCTTAGCTCCTTGCGCAGCCGCACCTTCTAGTGCTTTATTTAATAAAGTTGCAGTATTTTCATTTTTTCTCGGACTTCCATTAATAGCTAATACGTTCATTACTACTACCTCCCCATTGCATTCGTCGAAAGAAATGTTCTACTTGAGTATATATGACTTCATAGCAAAAGGTAAGTATGTACTTTTATGTAAGGTACTATGCAAAAGGAAAGTAGCTATGGCAAGGACAGTTAATCACAAATGTAACCGCAAGCAAACTAAAGAAGTCATCAGAACTTTCCTGTTCCATGCTGCTCAATCACTCACATTCCGTACCTCGGACGCAGTGTGAGTAGAGTAAGCCCTGGCGACCGACCTCAAACGATGAACTAAAGTCATGCAAATTATGCAACCTAGAACCCGCCCCCCAGCCAGCTTTATTTCTGACGGTGCACATAAAAGTGCCGTCTCCCACATTCCGTTCCTCGGACCCCAGCCCAGGACGCAGTGTGACACGAGCGTGAGGTCTCTATGTAAGCAGAACAGTAAACTTCCGTTCAAGCGACCGACCCCAAAGACGGGGCAGCGCACAAGGACGTGCGCTGCCGCCAATGCGCCAAGGTCCCTTCTCGCCGTCCTTGGCTTCAGGGACACTCGGCCATCCTGCAAGAAGGCTAATACGTGCGAAGACAGTGTCTTCGGGCCAGCGGATGGCGCTTTTGGCACGATAGTCTCCAGTGACGATAGTCTCCAGTGGAGACTATCGCCGAAGCCGTGATCCCCAAAGGAATACCTACCGGCGTAGGATTAATATCGCCGAAGCCGCGATCCCGAAAGGAATACTTTCCGGCGTAGGATGAACCCCGCTCCCCATAGCCGGGAGCTTGAACGGTTAGTTTGCTCTGCGTCGTAGGCACCGAGCGCTGTGTCACACAAGTCCCAGAATCTCTTCAAACGCCTCGTGCAATTCTTTTACCCCGACCCCCGATTCAGCTGAAAAAGGCAGAATCAGAGAGACATCTGGAACATCTAACGCCTTGGCTATAACATTCAAGTGTTTGGGCCACTGTCCACGCGAAACCTTATCTACCTTCGTCGCTACAACCAAGGTTGGAACTTCCATCGTACGTAACCACTGCTGCATTTCAATATCTTCGATACTCGGCGCATGGCGGATATCTACAATTTGAAGCACCGCCCGCAGCGACTCCCGCTTCTTAAGATACGTTTCCATCATAGGACCCCATTGTGCATTTACTGTCTTGGCGACTTTAGCATAGCCGTAACCCGGTAAATCGACAAGAAACCAAGCATCATTGACACTGTAGAAATTGAGAGTTTGCGTTTTTCCGGGTGTATTCCCCGTCCGCGCAAGGTTACGGCGCCCTAGAAATTTGTTAATTAGCGAGGATTTACCCACATTTGACCGTCCAGCCATCGCAATCTCGGGTAAGCCACCGACAGGGTACTGATCGTGTTTAACAGCAGACGCCACATATTCTGCTTTCCGGATAACTATCAAGGTTTCACCATCTTTCTAAAAACGGATAGACAGATGCCCTGATACTGGGCATCTGTCTAATTAATTCATAACCCAACGCCATGCAACCGGTCGAAGGTGCAATGTGACCTCTTCTTAATCGTTCATCCGCGCTTACGATTTCCACACAGGCGCTTCCTCTGGTCTTGAATCTGTAACTGGTATTCCCTCTTTAGTAAAGACGGAATGACTTGGGACTGAAACATCTGCTCCGGGAACTTCATCCGAATGGGCCAGCGGTAAGAGAGCAAGTTTCAGCACGTCTTCAATCCGACTAACAAAGTGGAATTCCAGCAATTTACGAACATTCTCCGGCACATCTTCCAGATCCTTGCGATTTTCCTCTGGAAGGAGCACGACTTTACTTCCAGCCCGATGAGCTGCCAAGACTTTTTCTTTTACACCACCGATAGGCAAAACGTTGCCACGCAAGGTTATTTCACCAGTCATGGCGAGATCTGCGCGCACCGCTCGCTTGGACAGGGCAGAGGCCATCGCCGTTGCCATGGTTACTCCAGCGGAAGGACCATCTTTAGGAATAGCGCCTTCCGGGACATGAATGTGGAGGTCTGTGCGATCATAAAAGTCTTCTTCTATTCCCAGTTCAAGTGCATAGGCTCGAATAAAGGTCCAAGCCGCTTGGGCGGATTCTTTCATCACATCTCCCAATTGACCAGTTAACGTCAGTCTTCCTTTGCCTGGCAATGGAGTTACCTCAACGGTTAAAACGACTCCACCGACTTCCGTGAACGCCAATCCCGTTACAGCACCGATTTCAGGAGCCTTCGCCGCTACTTGGAAGTGGTAACGAGGCACACCCAGCGCTTTCCCGAGATCTTCAACTGTCAAAGCATGCGGTTCCCATTCCTTTTTCACCCAGAGAATGGCTATTTTACGACAAAGATTAGCTACCTCTCGTTCTAGGTTCCGTACTCCCGATTCTCGCGTATAGCCCTGAACCAGCTTGAGAAGAACCTCGTCATCCATGGTTACGACATCTGGTTTTAGTCCATGTGATTCCATCTGCTTTGGTACGAGGTAACGCTTAGCAATATTGACCTTCTCATCTTCTGTATACCCACTGAGGGTGATGACCTCCATCCGATCCAAGAGTGGACGAGGAATCGTGTGCAATGTATTGGCGGTCAACACAAAAAGTGTTTGCGATAGATCGAAAGGAACTTCCATGTAATGATCTGTGAAGGTACTATTTTGTTCAGGATCAAGAACCTCTAGCAGAGCAGAAGCGGGATCCCCCCGGAAATCTGAGGTCATCTTATCTATTTCATCCAGGAGAAAAACCGAATTGCGTGTCCCTGCCGTCCGAACCCCCTGAATAATCCGTCCGGGTAATGCCCCGATATATGTGCGGCGATGCCCTCTAATCTCAGCCTCATCTCGTAACCCGCCCAAGGACATACGTACGAATTTGCGATCTAATGACCGGGCAATGGATTTAGCTAAGGATGTTTTGCCAACTCCCGGCGGACCTACTAAACATAGAATCGGACTTTTCATTTTGGGTGTCAGTTTGCGAATCGCCAGAAACTCCAGAATCCGTTCCTTTATTTTCTCTAAACCGTAGTGATCCTCGTTTAAAATATCTTCAGCCTTTTGTAAATCAATCTTATCTTTCGATGCCTTTCCCCAAGGAAGGGCGAGAATCCAGTCTAGATAAGTACGTACAACCGTACCCTCAGCTGAGGACGGAGGCATTTTTTCAAGGCGTTCAATTTCTTTGAGTGCTTTTTGCTCAACCTCTTTGGGGCACTTAGCCTTAGCTACCTTTTCTCGGTATTCCTCTGCCTCAACCAGACGCTCATCTTTATCCCCAAGTTCTTTCTGGATGGCTTTCATTTGCTCCCGTAAATAGTATTCCTTTTGTGCCTTATCCATTTGCTTGCGTACTCGTTGACCAATCCGTCGTTCCAATTCCATGATCTCGATTTCACGCATTATAAGTTCTGTCAAACGTTCCAAACGCACCTCAATCACCATTGCTTCCAGAATCGTTTGCTTATCGGGCACTTTAAGGTTAAGGTGGGAAGCTACGATATCGGCTAATTGGCCTGGTTCCTCCACCGCTAAAACCGTTCCTAAGGTTTCTACAGGGACGCGTTTACTAAGCTTAGCATACTCTTCAAACTGATGAGTCATGCCGCGAATTAACGTTTCTAATTCCGTCGTAAGGGCTCTCTTTTCCTCAGAAAATTCTTCGACGCGTACCTTGAAATACTTGTCTTCCTCTAAGAATTCGAGTACCCGCCCCCGCGAAATACCTTCAACCAAGACACGCATGGTGCCTCCGGGAAGTTTTAAAAGTTGCTTGATTTCTGCTACCGTACCCATAGAATACAGATCGTCTGGGTTTGGTGAATCAATCTCTGTCTCCTTTTGGGAAGCCAAAAGAATAATTCGATCACTGAGCATGGCCTCCTCAATCGCAGCCATGGAGCGTTCTCTACCTACATCCAGATGAATAACCATATACGGGAAAACTAAAATTCCACGTAACGGGAGTAACGGTAATTCGCGTTCTTTTGTCACTAATATCCCCCCTATTGAAAAAATAAACGAGAATCAGTCGTACACCAAACCATTATTCGCAAAAAAGACACACTAGAGCTAGTGTGCCAAACTTATTCTTGAACTATTCTAACATGTTTTGCCCCGTTCAGGCAAATTCAGGGCTACGTTGTTTACGACTTTGTTAAGTGCTAAATCCAGACAATTTAAAACCTCTTCAAGTGGAGGACGCATCTCCGTCTTTTCAAGTTTAATATCTGAGGCAATGGATAATTCTAAAACCTGAGAGAGTTCTTCTACTGGTATAACTTCGATTTCTCTGTTTAATTCCGCAAAGCGTTCCTGCCAGTTTTCCTTGGGAATCAGTACCCGTTGGCATCCGGCCTGCTTCGCTGCTTCAATCTTAGCTGCCACACCACCCACGGGTTTGACACGTCCTCTAATAGAAAGTTCCCCAGTCATAGCTATGTAATTATCCACCTTTTGCTGGCGAATTGCAGATACGATTGCCGTCGCAATAGCAATCCCGGCGGATGGTCCATCGACAGGCCCGCCGCCTGGAAAATTCACGTGCAGATCGAAGTTCCGAGGTTCAATTCCCATTTGCCGCCTTAAAACGGTCAAGACATTTTCCACTGAACTGCGAGCCATGCTCTTGCGGCGTGTTTTCTTACCTTCACTCCCTTGTTCTTCTTCCTCGACGATTCCGGTCACCAAAAGCACACCTGTGCCCGAAGCTACCGGCAGGGCAGTTACTTCCAACTCCAGAAGCATTCCCATATTGGGTCCGTATACGGCCAGACCATTAACCACTCCCATACTAGCTTCGGTCGGTATTTTTCTATCGGGCCGCGGCACATATTGCCCGGTTGTGACGACCCATTCTACAATATCCACGTCGACCTGCGCTAACTGATCTGTTAAAGCGACTCCGGCTGCTAACTGGACCATATTAACGGCCTCACGGCCATTAGCGGCAAACTGTTTGATGACCTCAAGCGCAGCCGGGGTAATGGGCATTTCCATCTTTGCCGCGGCCACTTGAGCGATTTCCGCGATTTCGTCGGGAAGCAAGCCTCGAAAATAGACTTCCATGCAGCGGGAACGAATCGCTGGCGGAATTTCTTCAGGACTGCGTGTCGTTGCCCCCACAAGGCGAAAATCTGCGGGCAGGCCGTTTTGAAAAATATCATGAATATGTTGGGGAATATTGGGATCTTCAGAACTATAATAGGCACTTTCAAGAATTACTTTGCGATCCTCTAAAACCTTTAAAAGTTTGTTAATTTGAATTGGATGAAGTTCTCCTATTTCATCAATAAAAAGCAGCCCGCCATGCGCTTTGGTAACCGCCCCTTGTTTTGGTTGAGGAATTCCCGCTAAGCCCATGGCTCCGGCCCCTTGGTATATCGGATCATGCACTGAACCAATCAAAGGATCGGCGATCCCTCGTTCATCAAAGCGGGCAGTTGCTCCATCAATTTCAGTGAAGTGAGCGTTTTCCTTAAACGGAGACAGAGAGTTCTTTTTAGCTTCTTCCAAGATTAACCGGGCTGCGGCAGTTTTACCCACACCAGGAGCTCCATAGATCAGGACATGTTGTGGGTTCGGACCACATAAAGCAGCTCGCAATGCTTTGATCCCCTCTTTTTGCCCGATAATCTCATCAAAATGAACTGGACGTGTTTTTTCAGACAAAGGAGTAGTTAAAGCAATCCTGCGCATAGTTTGTAATTTTTCAAGTTCCTTACGTGACTCTCGTTCAATCGAGACCTTATTTCCCTGTTGAGTCTTGAGCATACCCCAAAAATAAAGCCCGATAACAACGGCGAAAACCAACTGGACAACCATGACTATTCCACTTAGACCATTCATCATGTACTCATTTCCTCCCTGTAATATCCCTTGTGTTAGTATTGCCACAGGGTGGAAAATAAAACATCAAAATGGCAAAGTACAATAAAAACACCAGAGTAACTCAACAGCTACTCCGGTGTTTTATATTTTTAGGACACTTATTTAGATGAAGTCCAACTAAACTCAAACCTCGCCTAAGCAGACTCTTCCTTCTTGTTGCCTTTTTTGACTTTATCCGTCATAACGAGCAAAGGTTCTTCTTTCTTCAGGACTACCTCATGCGTAATGACACATTTCATGACATCATTGCGTGAAGGTAGGTCGTACATCACATTGAGCATGAGTTCCTCAACAATAGCCCTCAGACCGCGTGCTCCGGTATTCCGGCGAATCGCTTCCGTAGCAATCGAGGCGAGTGCCGCCTCTTTAAACTCCAAGGTTACACCGTCAAGCTCCATCAACTTTTGATATTGCTTAACCAGGGCATTCTTAGGTTCAGTTAAGATACGAACCAACGCTGCTTCATCCAGTGCCTCAAGGGTTACAATTACGGGCAGACGTCCAACAAACTCAGGGATTAGCCCAAATTTTTGCAGGTCTGACGGTAAAATTTCTTTCAGAACTTCGCCGATCTTCCGATCCGCTTTGTTTTGAATGTTGGCGCCGAAACCCATGGTCTTTTGACCCGATCGGTTTTGAATAATTTTTTCAATTCCGTCAAAGGCTCCGCCGACAATAAACAAGATATTGGTGGTATCCAACTGAATAAATTCCTGATGAGGATGCTTACGACCACCTTGCGGGGGCACACTAGCAACCGTCCCTTCAAGAATCTTCAACAATGCCTGCTGAACCCCTTCTCCAGATACATCACGTGTAATGGAAGGGTTTTCAGACTTACGAGCGATCTTATCGATTTCGTCGATATATACAATACCTTTTTCCGCTTTTTCGACATCATAGTCAGCCGCTTGAATCAATTTGAGTAGGATATTCTCTACGTCCTCACCAACATAACCTGCTTCTGTGAGTGAAGTGGCATCCGCAATAGCAAAGGGAACATTAAGAACTTTAGCTAGAGTCGAGGCCAACAAAGTCTTTCCTGAACCTGTGGGTCCCAGCATAACGATGTTTGACTTTTGCAATTCAACATCATCAATTTTCATGCCCAGGTTGATCCGTTTGTAATGGTTGTATACTGCGACAGAAAGTGACTTCTTGGCTTGTTCTTGACCAATAACGTATTGATCAATAATTGCCCGAATTTCTTTCGGTTTCAGTATATCCCCGATTTCAACGCCCAAGTCGTCAGTTAACTCTTCTTCAATAATCTCGTTGCAGAGTTCAATACATTCATCACAAATGTAAACGCCTGGACCGGCAACCAACTTCTTGACTTGCTCCTGAGTCTTACCGCAAAATGAACACTTTAGTTGATTTTTGTCGTCAGTGTACTTTGCCATCCTCTCACCTCTATACCTCAGAATTTCCCTCACGCCGTTGTCTTATGCGTTCTGCTCTACTAAAAAGTTGACCGTCTTCTCGCTAATCAAACTTTGTTTATAGAACCCGAGCTCCCCACGCGCAATGAGGGACTGTTTGAGCAATTGAGCATCTTGTTTGTATTGCTCACCAAGTTTTTTAATCTCTTCGTTTACTTCGTCTTCCGTGACCCCAATTCCTTCTGCTTTGGCAATAGCTTCTAAAACTAAATCAGTTTTGACACTTTCCACAGCTTGAGGACGCAGGCGTTCCTTCATAACTTCCTCAGTCGAATTAGTATACATGAAATACTGTTCAAGTGTCATTCCCTGCTGAGCGATATTACGACTTAAGTCATCCATCATTACCTTAATTCTTTCAGTAACCATCACTTCAGGAATTTCGACGCTAGCATTGTCAACTACTTTAGAGACGACCGTCTTAAGTTGATTCGTTTTAGCCAGTGATTCACTATGCATCAATAATTTATTCCGCAAATCGGTTTTCAATTCATCCAGTGTCTCAAATTCACTGACATCTTTGGCAAATTCATCATCAAGCACCGACAATTCTTTGCGTTGGATTTTCTTGATGTCTGTTTTAAAGACTGCTTCCTGCCCTGCCAGCTCTGCACTATGATATTCAGCGGGGAAGGTAACGTTGACATCAACATGTTGTCCAACTTCAGCTCCGATTAAACCTTCTTCAAAACCTGGAATAAAGGTACCCGAACCAATAACTAATTCATAACCCGCTGCTTTGCCACCTACAAAAGGAACACCATCTTTTAAGCCTTCAAAGTCAATGGTGACGGTATCCTCGTTTTCCACTGTACCGGTTTCAAGGGTTATAAGGCGGGCATGTTGTTGTTGTTTGTTTTTCAGTTCTTCCATAACTTGCTCTTCTGTTACGCTAGCTGCATCTTGTTCAATGTGAAGACCTTTATATTCTCCCAATTCAACTTCAGGCTTCACCATGACTTTTGCTTTGAAAATGAGGTCCTTGCCCTCTTCAATTTGTACCAAGTCTACTTCAGGACGGTCCACTGGCTCGATGCCACTTTCGACAACAGCATCAGCATAAGCAGGTCCAATCAATTGATCCAATGCTTCATCATAAAGGGCTTCCTTCCCTAGATGAAGTTCAACCATACGGCGGGGTGCTTTACCTTTACGAAACCCTGGAACATTAACTTTCTTCGCTAAATTCTTCGCAGCTTGGTTTACAGCAGCGACAAATTTTTCAGCTTCAACGGTCACTTCTAAAGCGACAATATTTTTTTCTGTTTTTTCAACTGTAACTGACATATATTCTCCCCCTTAAAACACTATTTACTCTATGTGCAAGGCAGCTGCGGGACACTTCGATAGTCTTACCGATTTTTCAAGACTACAAACCCCTACTTAAGCCAAATACATCAAAGAAACTTGCTTGTACCAAACCTTAGCCAAGGATGGCTGGATGCCAAAAATTCTTTTCAGATTCGGTATAATAACCTAAAATCTACCTAAAGGGGGAACATTTCGTTCCCCCTTTTACGAGTCAACGTTTTAATTTACAACGTTTGGAGCTAAATCTAACAAATTTCCTAGCCAATTATACCAGACTTATTCTCCGTAATCAAATTCAAAAATCCGCTCTAGCTTCTCTTTACTTATCCACACCAACATTGTCTTATTCCCAAGTCGCTCATTGTTGCGATTTTTCCCAGCTGGATGATAAACACGCATAATCATTTTTTGTAGCCAAACAATCCCTCGGTTTTTCAGGGTGTCCGGTAAATCCTGTACATTAAACCCAAATCGTTTAACCCCCCGGTGAAATAACGTCTGGGCTACAAAAACCTTTATGTTGTCATAAGTCCGCTCTTGAGCCACATACCGAGCCAAACCCGGCAAAGATTCACGGACTTGGTGCATGGCTTTGAGTGCAGTCTGCTGCATATCCTGACCCTTTGCTTGTAGCCGAATATTATCGAAATGGATTTCAGCCACCAGGTCCCCTTTTTCAGCTAATATTTGCCCATCTTCGGCATGCAGCTTAGGCCCACCATACATACTCTTCTCTAAACGAAAAATATTGGCGGCATCAATTCGTTCAACACTGTGTCTCTTCGCATAGTAGTGCTCCCACTTTTCCCAGACTCGAAACGTTAATCTTTTCCCTAGCTTCCAATCTGGAAATTCCAAAGGAACAATAGGCAGCTTCAGCTCCCGAACTATCTGTTCACACAACCGCTCCAAGGCTAAGATCGAGTTTTTTCGAGCACCGAATTCTCCGCCACTGTCATGCAGAACTATGATCGTCCCTTCATTTGTATCCTTAAGAATTCGCTCAGTGATTTCTTCCGGCGTCCGTCGGGCCTCCCAGTCATGTCCTTCGGCATTCCAGGACACAGCACGCATCTTGTGTCGCTTAAGCCACCACCATGTCATAAGATTGAAGGTCCCCCAAGGTGGGCGCATCCATGTTATTCTATCCTCCCAAAGTCGTTCTAAAATACGAACGCTTTCCGTCCATTCCTGAGAAGTTCTCCAAGGAGAGGCAAACCAAGCATAGCGGTGATTAAGGGAGTGCACTCCGATTAGATGTCCTTCATCTTTGATCCGCCGAATGAGTTCCGGAAACTCTTTGGCCTTTTCCGCAACCACAAAAAACGTAGCACATACCTGATGCTTTCTTAAAACCTCAAGAACCTGTGGGGTAAATTCCGGATCAGGCCCATCATCAAAGGTCAGAGCAACGCCCGGACTAAATTGACGTTTCCAACTCCCTATTCCCAAGCGGTGCAGAAGCAAATCAGGAATGACCGTATATAATGCCAGTAACCCCAGAACGAAACTCAAAAGCATATATCCCAAGCTCATGCTTTTCTCCTCATACTCATATTTATAGCACCATAGAGTCAAAAGCACTATTACAAAGAGAGCACATGACCCTAACCAATCCTTTGTGTGTTCTGAGGCTTCTCTAGCAGCTGCAACATGCCCTCAACCGCATGTTCCGCTGTCCGACCAGTCACGGCTTTTGCGGCTGCTCGGCGCATCCATTCTAGATCCTTCGGATGTTGCAGAAGAGTAAAGATTATGTTTTCCAATTCTTCTTCATTCTTGGCCACCCGACCAGCTCCGATCCCTTCTAGATAAGTTGCGTTTTCTTCTTCCTGGCCGGGTATCGGCCTGAAAATGACCAAAGGCACCCGTTTGGTCAACGCCTCAGCAACTGTTAAGCCACCGGCCTTCGTAATAATCATATCCGCAGCACTCATCAATTCCTCGACATTCTTGACAAATCCAAATCGAGCGACAGGATTTCTCCCTTCCTCCAGCAAAGGATCGAGAGCTTTATAAAGTTTTTCATCTCGTCCACAAACGATAATACTTTGCACGGGGACAGTCGTCTCGGCTAGAATCTTACAGATCCATTTTGCCCCACCCAAAACGCCATAGGCTCCCCCCATGACCAGAACCGTGGGAAGATGGGGTTTCAACTCTAGTTTATTTAAGATTTCCTGGCGATCTAATTGCCATTCAAACTTCGGGCTCACTGGAATCCCCGTAACTATAATCGCATTAGGCTTAATCCCTCGGGACACCAACCCGTTGTAAACACTCTGACACCCTACAATATATAGGTCAACTCCTGGGTGAATCCATTGGCTGTGCACCGCGTAATCTGTCACGATGGTAACTAGAGGGACATTTAAAATCCCTTTTAGCCTCTGTTGCGCCAAAACTCCCGCTACCGTCGGATAAGTACAAATTACGAGATCTGGTTGTAACGCTTGAATAAATTTCACAAACTCACGTCGTCCCAAACCGTTTAAAAAGCGTTGGAATAAGGAATCCGGGGGAATTTTGGACGTTCGGTAGTAAAATTTACCCCATAATTTTGGTGTATGCTTGATTAGCTCAATGTAGGTACTCTTAATAACGGAATTGAACGTCTTACTAAGGAATGCCCCAAAATCCAAATGCGTAATTTCTACGTTCGGCCTTTGGGCACGTAACGCTTCAATAATTGCTTCAGCCGCTCGCACATGACCGGCGCCAAACGACGCCGAAAAGATCAACACACTCAATTGTTCCATGTACAAACCTCCTTAATTAGAATTCTGCCCTCTAAAGAGTAAAAGATACCTCCCGACTCTAAAGTTAATGCCACTAGATTTGTACTTCTATGCGTTTCTATGGCTCTATTTTTTCTAACACCCTATTCGTCCTATTGATTCTATTTGACGACCATTATAGCGTGAAATGAGTAATTCACCAAATTTTGGGGAATAACTCTCATCATTTGGGGGAAAATAACTTTCACGGAAGTTGCCAAGTATATAAAAAAGGAGAACATATATGATCATTGTTGTGATCAGAACAATAATTCTATATACGCTGGTCATCGTTGCCCTTCGTCTTATGGGAAAAAGAGAAATTGGCCAATTACAGCCTTTTGAGCTTGTGGTTATTCTCATGATCTCCGACCTTGCCGTTATACCGAGTGAAAATGTAGGTATCCCACTCCTCAGTGGCATCGTTCCTATCCTAGTTCTTCTCTTAGCAAGTGTAACGTTGGCTTGGATTACCTTAAAAAGTGAAAAAGCAAGATCTATTGTTTGTGGTACACCAAGTATCATCATCGAACGCGGTCGAATTTTAGAAGATGAGTTGAAGAAAAATCGTTACAACCTCACCGACCTACTAGAGGAATTACGTATCAAGAATATTCCGAATATTGCCGATGTCGAGTTTGCTGTTTTGGAGACTAATGGACAATTGAGCGTTTTTCCAAAATCTCAAAAAAGACCAACGACTCCTGAAGATTTTCATATAACAACTAAGTACGAAGGTTTACCTCTAACTATTATCATGGACGGTAAACTTAATGCTATTAATCTTCAGCAAGGCAATAAAGACCTCAACTGGTTAAAAGGGGAACTCAAAAAGCAATCGATTGACAAAATCGAAAAAGTCCTCATAGCAAGCCTTGATTCTTCAGGGACGCTCTATGTGCAAGCAAAGCGATAATTCAATTAAACAAAGATGGAGAGTGAGGTAACACCCGATGCGCACCATTTATATCATTGTCATCATAGTCATCTTACTATTGGGCGGGTCCTTAACATCCTATCGGTATCTTCAGGCAACAACCCAAACTTTGGGGAATCAACTTGAGGCAGTCGAACAATCTATCTCTTCCGAGAAATGGGAGGTCGCTCAAAAGGAATTAAACACTACCCAAGAACACTGGGATAATAATAAGGCCTGGTGGACCGTTCTCTTAGATCATCAAGAAATCGACACCATTGACATTGGCATAAACCGTTTAGACAAATTCATTAAAACTCAGAATATTACACTCTCCCTCGGAGAAGTGTCGGCGTTGAAGCTCCGGCTCGATCATATTGCAGATACAGAGAAGCTCAATTTGCAAAACATCCTGTAAAGTCCAAACTGCATTTGAAATCACTCTTTTTGCTGGGATGCGGTTGCCATTACAAGTACCCTTTGTTTCATTGAGGATAATCTAAGATCTTCGAGGTTCGAAGTTAAAGAAAGTAACCATTGGTAGAGCAGCTGATTTGTAATCAGCAGGTTACAGGTTCGAGTCCTGCCATCGGCTCCATAAAAGCGATTTAACACAATCAAATTTGGTTGTGTTTTTTATTATGTTTCGTGTAACCACTTTTCACTTAATCACTGTAACTAATCGATTATACATGAAGTCTGACATTAGCTTATTACCCGTATCATTTGGATGAAGTACATCCGCCAACAATGCGCTCAAAGCGACTTGATCTTGAGGAAATGCGCTCCATACATCGATTAAATTCACACCATTCTTAGTAGCTACATCAATTATTGTTTTTCTTATACCTAAAAATTTAGATTCATCAGGAGAAATCATCGGAGGTTCAACAATGCAAAATATATCCGCTTTAGGCGCTTTGCTTTTAACTTCATTAATTAACTGAGTATACTTTTCACTAAACCGCTCTGGCGTGGAAAAATTTCTATCAATTCTTCCTGTAAAAATAAATACAGCATCAGTATTACTTGTTATCTCCTTAGCTCTCTCTAAACAATAATCTATAAGTTTTCCGGCTGAAGCTTTGTTATCCCACACTATTTTGTTTGAATACTTATCATATAAAGCAGTATTTAGATAAGAATTCCAACCCGTTGTCGCGGGATTTGATGCACCTTGACTAACTGCGATAGATTCTCCAAGGATCACAGCATTAACTGGACCTCTTTTTATCTTACTAATACCCGTCAAGGTTTGAACTTTAGTAACTGAAGTGGGTATAGTTTTCTGTGCTACCTGAACCGTTTCGCGAATGCCTAAACCTACCATAGCGACAACCAGTATTGCTAATACAAAAAATATATTTAACTTCTTCATAACCCATTTCATCTTCCTTATCTTTATTATTAGTAGTAGTAGTATTAGTAGTAGTATTAGTTATTTAAACTATTAATGTTTAATACTCCTATACAGTGAACGAGTTCGACATATTATACTATATATTTACATATTTGTGTTAAAAAGTATTATTGTAATTTATTACTTTGTTGGATAATAATCCAATGTGTAACATAAAGAAAACTTGGCTGGCGCCAAGCCTTAGCGAAGGCGGCTGCCTAGTTGCACTTATGCTACAGAAAGTATGCAAACGAAGTTTATACTTTCTGATAAGTACAAAAAAGGTAGTTTAACCTTTATGAGGTCAAACTACCTTCTAAACCCTTGTGTATGGTGCGGGAGACAGGACTTGAACCTGCACGGTTGCCCGCTGGAACCTAAATCCAGTGCGTCTGCCAGTTCCGCCACTCCCGCAAGAATTGTAGCACCGAATGATATAGTATCACACTTTCGTCGATATTACAAGCTATTATTTTTGTTTGTTCTTTAGCTTTTTCATTGGCTGGGGTGGCTGGATTCGAACCAACGAATGCCAGAGTCAAAGTCTGGTGCCTTACCGCTTGGCGACACCCCAACGTTGGAATATGTGCGGCCTAATTAATATAACCCCAAAACGATTAAATTATTATTATTTTTTTGGACTATGAAAACAGCTTATGAGCTCATGCTCTGTAGTAGCCAAAAGTACTCTACAATTAGGATAAACAAATCAATTCCAACCAAAGCAAGTAAATTTTTGAACCAGTCCTGAGGGTATTTCCAGTAATAATAGAGGACATTAAACACGACTAGGAAAGCTGAACAAATGCCCCAACGTGTATACAGTCCTGTATCCTGCGAAAATAAATGAACAAACCATAAAACGGGGAAGAAAATAAATACGCTCATAAATGTGATCATTGTGTATCCAATTAAGCGGCGCAGATCATTTTCATCCGGCTTTGCTTTGCCCACCATCTCTCCCCCTATCCTCAGTCAGGTCCCTTAAATCAGTATATCATGTTTTCTTCCTTGGAGATAAAGAAACTTGGCTGGCGCCAAGTAGGGGCACGATTGCTTCGTGACCCTACTTGATTTATGCTTCGTAAAAACCCGATATTTTTATCCTGCCACCACCCATGGTATCGGCCGAGCGGCTATATTAAAACTCTCTTATCATTCATTATTCCGATGGTTCTCTGCTTTGTAACCATCTTTGTCTTTCTCGTTTTCTGCCCGTTTGCTCCGATCTACTGTACCATGCTCAGATGGCTTGGTAACGGTTGGTGCCACTTGTGATTTAATAGGAGCGACCGTCACGTGAGTTGGCTGACCCTGGGTAAAGGCTTGAATCTGCGGAGATTGATTTTTAATTACTTTCTGCGACTTCAGTTCCTTTTCTAGCTTTTCTTGTTCGGGCTTGGATTGTTTGACAACCTTTTGATCGCCATCATTTTCTTGCTCTTGGTCTTCAATATGAATCTTTCCCTTTTGATTTAGAGACTTCTTAAAGTTTTCCAAAGCGACTTTGGCTTGCTTTTTCAAGACTTCATCATTATCTGTTGCTGATGTGGTTGACGTTGTCTCAGACGTGACCTTTGCATCTTCTTTTTGTATCTTCTGGACAGCCTTATCCATGGAACGGACGACATTGAGCGCTAATTTTTGAGCAGCTTGGGGAGGAAGCTTATCGAGCAAATTGCTCAGAACTTGAACGTTGTTCGAATTAACATTGACAAGGGCTTTAGCAAGGGTTTTAGCTGTTTCCGAGGTAGGATCTTTGACTTGCTCAAGGAATGCCTGCGCTTTAGTGATCTTATCTGTGTATTCGTTTAAGCAGGTCTGGGCTGCTTCGGGATCTCGGGCCTTCATCAACTTTTGGGCTTCTGCCAACTTCGCGAGAGCATGTCGTTCATTTAATTCAGCCTTATGTGCTGGGTCAAAAGTCAGAGCAAGCTGGAGTTTCCCGATCAAATCTGTGATCCAATTACTAGGAGTCACTGTATTACCATTATCGTCGACAACAGGAGTCAGTAAAGTTTTTGCGTTTGCAATTGCTGCTGCTCTGTTCGTGATCCTAAGTTCAAAAGCTGTTTTTACTGTCCCATTAGCTACTGCTGCTACCGCTGTATCCGCCGCTGCTTTTAAACCTTCAGCTTTAGTTATTTTTGCTAATGTCGTTATTGGCGCAGCTTCATATACCGAGACTGCTGCTTCTGCCTGGAGCACTGTCTTCGTCCTTGCTATTGCTGCTGCTCTGTTTGTGATCCTAAATTCGAAGGCAGTTTTTGCTGTCACATCAGCTGTAGCTGCTACCGCTGTATCCGCTGCCGCTTTTAACCCTTCAGCTTTAGCTACTTCTGCTAATGTCGTTATTGGTGCAGTTTCATATGCCGAGACTGCTGCTTCTGCTTGAAGTATCGTAGTCGCGATTGCAATTGCTGCTGCTCGGTGTGTGACTCTAAGTTCGAAGTCTTCTTTAGCTGTTACATCGGTTACTGCTGCTACCGCTGTATCTGCTGCTGCTTTTAAACCGTTAGCTGTAGCTATTTTTACTAATGTTGTTATTGGCGCAGCTTCATATGCCGAGACTGCTGCTTCTGCTTGAACTTCCGCCGTATCCGAGGTGGTAGTCGCTGATACCGTTGTCGTTGAAGATGAACTTGCTGTATCTGCCAGAGTGAACGTTGTACTAAGAGGGAGTGCCAAGAGGGCAACCGTTAAGGCAACTGCGATTTTGTGCTTCATTGTTTTCATTTCTCCTCTTTCTTTTGATTAGTTTTTGATTAACATAAAGCCAGTGTTTTTTATACAAAGGCTCTTCGGGCTTTTCCTTACCCTTTACACAATAACTTTACGAGCCCCGGAGAGTTTTTGAGGGGGTCCCAATAAATTTGCAACCTGCTCCTCCTATATACTTCAGTTTTAACAACCTTGATTTAAAGAAAAAATCCTTGCCTGACATTCTTTGAAGAGAATGATCGGGAAGGATTTTTAATATTAAGAAGTCGTAGTTACCCAACGAGGTTAAGAACTTTTCACTCGCTTATTGAGGGCGTACCCTGTGCCCCAAAATAAAATTAGCGCAACAATGCCCAAAGCCAGCCAGATCCAAGTTTCCCTAGCAACACCCAAAAAAACGAGAGCAGTTCCAACATAATAAGGAATCATCGATAGCGCGGCTGTCCAAAGATAAGTCCAAAGTTTCATCGAGGGCATTGCACCAGCTATGTAATTTACGGCAAATGCCGGAATCGGAAGCAAGCGGGCCACCAATAATCCCAGCGACCCTTTTCCCTTGATCCAATTATCTACAGTATCAAAACGTTCCGGAGAAATTAGTCGTTTCATCAGCATTTGCCCATAGACACGTACAATAATAAAGATTACCAGGGCACTAAGTGTTGAACCTAACCACGCGAAAAAGATGCCCTGATAGATGCCGTAGATCTTCAGGTATAAAACTACCAACCCTTCAGATGGAATGGGAGTCATGCAAATAGCGGCCATCAAGAAAATTGCGAAAACAACACCCCACAGCCCCCATGCCCGAATGATCACGGAAATCTCGTTTCGTCTATCAAAGTAGAAAAACGCTGCAATAAGCAAGACGAAGGCAGCGATAAGAACTCCGGTCCAAGCGTACTTGCTTATATTTCGTTTGGCCTCAATAATCTGAGTCATCGGTCATTCTCCCCTTTTAATTAGCTGATTAAGGAACCTAAAGTGTATCGTCCCCCAAGTTACGTTTGGTTATTTATTAATTATTTTATTATAACCTATACTGGATTACACCGTACCTGATAAATCTCCACTAAAAATCCGCCAGATTGATGCCTTGAGACATCAGTCTAGCGGATTTTTTGTTACAGATTTTAGTCACACAATAAGTGATGACCACTCGCGGGTTGGCTTTTTAGCGGGGGTTAATATAATCCCATATAAACCTCGTCAACATTGATATAACCTGCAACGGTAGGCTGTAAAGATAGTACAACTGTAATATAAGCCGTTCCGGTTGGTATATTGCCCGTAACTTGCCCTAGAGTCCATTTGGGAGTTGCGCTTATTCCGACATCTAAATTTGGTGTAATTTCTACCCCTGACCAACTCCAGAAACGAACTAAAAAATCCATTTTCTTGTTTGCTATTCCCTTAAAAAAGGCACTCAGCACAAGCTTTTTCTTTTCAATTGGTACTGGTATTTTGTTTGATGTTAATGCTATCCAAGAAGCCGACTTATTAGATATTTGCACACAATAATTTCCATCGTATTTATCAGTATTGATTACAACGAAATTTAATGGCGTAGAAGTAGTCCAACCAGTCAAATTGCCACTTTCAAAACCATTATTTATGATATTGGATGAACTAGCATCAAATCGTACATTCATATTATTTTGATAACCAGAAGTGTTATACGAAGTAATAGTGCCATTTCCAGTATGAATATAGTTTATTTCTGGAATTCCAAATAAGCAGTTTAAGCATTTCGAATTATTGAATATCCCCCACAAAGAGTGACCTTCCTTCAACGGAAGTAATCACCCATATTAAAAGTATTTATAATTAGTCCAAGCTATAAACTATCTTTCCAAACTGATTATATAGAATTGGTATTGAAGTGTTTATCTTGCCTTTCTCCTGTGATATTGAATCCAAAATAAGCTTGGGATGCATCATCAAAGCGATCTTTGTTAACTCAAGTGTGACATCTACTCGAAATTGTTGTCCGATAAAATAGTTATCCAATGTATCTTGAGTCATATCGGCTAGCCTTCGTAAGATACGATTAATTGTTAATTCAAGAATAGCTTCCTTGTATTGACAGGTCGGATAAAGTTTTACAAAGTCTGAGTAAATTTCTTTTACCTTCTGACTTAAACTCATATAAGGAACCATTAGGTTCTTCCCTCCTTTTATCCTGCAACGACCAAACCTACTCTATTATTAATCGTTCCTTGGCCATTTTCATCAGACAAAAGGATACTATTCGCCTTACTCAATTGGGGTACAGTTGGACCGTTCTGAATTTCTGGTCCGCATTCAGAATCTGCCAACTAACTGTCTGGTCGTAAGGGCTTTCTACTCTATTTCGGCATCACTAATCATATAGTAACTTCCTTGAATAATTTTGCATTTACGATGTAAAACATATTCTCCATTATCACAATGGTGAAAAATCTTGATCTTAAAAAAATCAATAGTATTCAGCTAGACAGAATCAATGAATTTCACGTAAAGAAGGCTTCATACTCATTTGGATTTATCTCAAATATTTAGAATGAGTGTGGAGACAAATGAATATCTTTATTACAGGTGATACGTCAATTATTTTTAATTTTGCTGTAGCAGGTGGATTGCTTACTTAGGCTATAAATGATGGGACTACTAAAAATATTGAGGCAGGTGAATCAAAATGAATGGATTTGATACAACATCAATCAATGTAATGTCTCTTCCTGCTCCTTACGTAAGTGCTTCTTTATCATCTTTGAATAATGAGGTGGCATTTAATTCTGCAATTGCTTTAGCCAGTGTTAGTTCTGGCGTAGTAATTATTCCATCTGGAAATTTTAGAATTTCTGGCTCAATTAATTTAAATACTAAAAATCCTATTAAATTTATAGGATCTAGTAAAAAATTAACAACTATAATTGATTTAAGAGTTGATGGAACATCTTCGGTAATTATATCTACAGAAGGACATTATTTAAGTGACTTTGCTCTATTAGGTAATGAGAATCAGCAGTATGGAATTAATATATTAAATGTTTATGGGAAAGGGACAATATTGGAAAGAATTGTAGTCGGCAATCCTTTTGGTGGTTCTGGAACTGGTTTTGGAAACGCAACCAATGATGGTGCCGGAATTTACATTTCTACAAGCAGGTATGTAAGAATTAGAGATTGTATCATTGGAGATAATTATCATGGTATAAAACTTGCAAGCACAATCGACCAAGCCCCAAATGTGTGTAACATTTATTCTAGTGACATAGAACATAATAAATATTCGGGAATTTATTGTGAAAATGTGCCATGTGCCCCAACAGTATTTGGTGGAACCTTACAAAGTAATACTGTGTATGCATTTTATTGTAAAACATCTGACAAACAAATTAAAATCTATGGTACATATTGTGAAGGTAGTGGTTTTCATTTAGAAGGTGGTTACTGTGCTATTTTGCATTTTGGTCAACTCGGGACGTTAATACGTAATTCAGACCATGTTATTAAAAATGTTCAGGGTATAGATATTAGAGGAATTAAAAATACGCCCTTTATGTGTGAACCAACGACAGGGGCAGAGGGAATTTATATAGATTCATTCTGTTCTGGTGTTATATTTGAGGGATTGGAAACTACTAAACAAAATCTTATTGCAAATGGAAATTTTGAGAAAGACATAGTCAGTACAGGATGGACTAGTATTCGAGCTACTATTGCTACTGAAACAATAGATATAAAACAAGGCAAACAATGCATAAAACTTACAGCAAATGATCCGAAAGGAGCGGGAAGTTCAGGTATCGTGCAATCATTTAATGACTATACAAATTATGCAGGAAAACAAGTAACTGTTGGTGCATGGGTAAAAGCATTATCAACAAACTCTAATAGCTCTTATGTACAGATACATTCCAAAAGTGGTGTACTAAGTCAAGTTCTAATTAAAAAAGATGATACTTGGCATTATGTTACAATTAGTCATATTTTAGACGCAACCCCAACAGATTTAAAAGTTTATTTCTTTATTAAGCAATCTGGGATTGATACTGACGATGTATTATATATTGATGACGTTTCTATGGCCGTAGGAAAGAATATATTTACACGCTTCCCACCTATATCAAATTTATTAGGAAATTCTTATTTAAAATATGGTACAACTGCACAACGACCAATAGGAGCACCAATGGGATTTCAATATTTGGATAATTCTTTAAATAAACCTATCTGGGTTAAAATTTCAGGCTTACAAGAAAAAGATGTCTTGCAATTTTTAACAAGCGCCACAAGTTCCGGTAACATTACTTTAACTTTAAATGGTGTTTCCAGCGATGTTAGTGTAATAAGTGGAGATACACCAAATAAAATTGCTGACAAAGTTAAACTTTCTTCTTTTGCTGTATGGAGTGTAAATGGAGTAGCAAATAGTCCTATTATAACATTTCTTAAACTTGATGGTGGTGTATGTTCAGCTCCGGTATTTTCGGGTGGAACCACAGGAGTAACAGCATCAATTGTTCAGAAAACTGTAGGTACTAATCCAGTTTGGATGGATATAACTGGGGCTACGGTTTAATTACGTTAAAGAGAAAGTAACTTGTGAAAGGTCGACGATCAGTCGCCTAAACAACGTAAAGGATTATTCGAATAAATGTCATCATTTTTTTCTTCGATCAATTTGCCATCTCGTATTCTCAGTACCCGTGAACATACTCCTAAAGCAGATAGCCTATGGGTAATAACCAGACAAGTACTGTGTTGAGTCAGTTCCTTGACCGCCCTCAAAATTTTTATTTCCGTCTCCATATCCAACGCGGAAGTGGCTTCATCTAGAATCAGAACTGGTGCTTTTTTTAAGAAAGCCCGGGCAATTGCTATCCTTTGTGCTTGTCCCTCGGAAATTCCGTGGCCGCGCTCACCAATACAGGTATTAATTCCTTGTGGAAGCCCTTGAATAAAATCCCAAGCGCAGGCTAAACGAGCAGCTCTTTCTATTTCTTCTAAAGTTACATCTGGCTTGCCACTCCGCAAATTATCAGCGATAGAACCACTAAAAAGAGTGTTGCCTTGTGGAACATAAGTTAGCCATTCCCGCGTAGATGATGACACTTGATAACGCCCACCTGCAATATCTGTAAAGTATACTTCTCCATCGGTGGGGCGGAGCAGTGCTAAAAGAAGCCTGACCATTGTTGTTTTCCCCTGGCCTGAAGAACCAACTAAAGCTACCAGTTGGCCAGGCAATATTTCCGTTGTTACTTTATCCAATATTGTATTTCCATCGGCATAAGCAAAACTGACCCGATGAAAATTTATACCAACCGTTGTGAGCTTTGGTACCCGTTCAGTCGTCTTTTCTATTGCCATCGTTTCTAGCTCCATTAACCGTCCTGCAGAACCTGCCATAGCGATAACCTGAGGAAAGGTCCTGGCTATGCCTATAAATGGTGACTGAACCTGCTGTACTAATTGGATAAAAGCAGTAACTGTACCAAAAGAAATCGTTTTTTGAGCAAGCTTTACAATACCCCAACCAAACGCTAGAAAATAACCCGTCCAATAGCCTCCCGCAATCACATTGTTGGCAGCCAGAGTTGTACGGTTGCGTTGAAGAATCCACTTCATCCGATTTTCATGCAGTTCTTGCAAACTTTTGTAATTTTGTTGCTCTAACTGAAAACTCTTAATGATTACAAAATTTTGAATTGCTTCCTGAATATACTCTCGATATGAACTCTCTGACTCCTGCACCCTGATATGTAGATGCTTAAGCTTACGTCCCCAGATGCGGCTGAAAATCACATTAGATGGCCCTAAAACAAACGCAAGAAAAGCCAATTTTGGCTCATAATATAGCAATGCTACAAAAGATGCCACCAATTGAACTCCTAGAGAAAAGATACCAGGAATAACATTAACTATACAATTAGTGACATTATTAACATCACTAGTCAAACGTGTTAAGAGATCACCGCTGTGAAAGGCAGAAAGAGGTTCCCATTCAGTTACCAATAAACTGCGAAACAGGCGTTGCCGCATGACATTTGAGGACGACTCTAAAATTCTTACGGAAAGTAGTGACTCACCTACCCCCATAAACAGCCTAATAATGATAAGTGCGGCAAAAACTGTTGCAGCTAGACCAGCCAAGTTAAGCCTTTCAGCCACAGCATAGTCGATCATGTTTTTGGAAGCTATGGCAGATGCTACACTCATTAGTGCACCCGATACTTCAATGATTAGAATAACTGTTAGGCCGGGCCAAAATGACTTGAAATCCGGTTTAAGCCAATTAAAAATTTGCCATGACTTTTTAATTTCATTCATTAGGTTTGAGATAATATCAACTCCAATTAAGACCCAACTAGGACAAAGTGCCTTGAGAAGTCTCAAGATAAGCCATTAACCTATACGAGAAAGTTTATGAATTTTCCTAAATATTTTAAAGATCAAGATTCTGAATGGCAGACTGACAAGCCAAATTTCAGAAAGGATACGCCACCATATATTGGAGCAGATGATTCGTTTATCCTTACGCCAAATCGCAGTCACAACTGCAACTAGTTGTCGTGGATAGAGCGGCCCTTCAATCCATTGTTGGGCATCTCCCACCATAAAGAAACAATCGTCATTTTTACGAACTATCCTATGCATGACATAACAACCGTCTGTTCTTTGGATAAGAACAATGTCCCCCCTAGATAACAGCGCATAGCTCTCTTTTGTTAGTTCCACACTATCAATGCCATCACGCAGGAAGGGATACATGCTGTCACCCGATACGGTAAGCCTTGTATTCTGACCGTGCTCAAGAATCTCTGAAATTAAAGGGAAAATACTAGCAGCTTTAATCTTTTTTATTTCAGACATTGATAAACCAACTCCACTGCTTCCCGGTCAGGCCGGCATTTCAGCAAATACACTGGTACCGAAGTAATAATATTCTCAAAAATAGTCATGGCTTTGTCCATAAAATTTTGATCAAAATAGGGAAGAAAAACTCGCGGCATTAGTTTTAGAATTACCTCATGGCGATCAAGCTTACGAAGCACATTGTCTTGAGCCTGTTCTAAGACAATTATTGCAAATAATGGAGCTGATTCATTGCTGTGGATAAAAGCCGAACCACTCCAAGGTGTACCGAAAATAGTGGGTTGATTATTGATAATTCGGACGGCCGGATTATCATCATTTAGTACTATTACATCATTTATATATTCCTGCCATAGTTTAACGTGAGTTGATTTTCCAGTTCCCGAAGGGGCAGAAAAAATCAGACCTTTTCCATTCCATTCTAAGGCAGAAGCATGAACAACCAATCCATCCATGTGTAAAAGATTATATCTAAACACTATACCCATCATGATGTGAGTAGCTAGCCTTATCTGAGACTGACTATTAACCATTACCTGAGGATCATTACCAATATAATTGCACCAAGTAAATACAACTTTACGCCAACTATTTTCAATATCCATTAAAACCATAATTTTACCGATACCAAATTCCTGAACATATATGTAATAGCCCGTTTCTCCTGAAGTTTTCTTTAGCCATTTGAAACTGATATTCTCTTCAGATATTATATTTCCTTGAGGAACTTCGATTACCTCGTTAGATTGAAAAACAAAAGTTAAATCAGCCTTAGACTGCTGTCTTTGTTGTGGCAGCAAAAAATCACGCATATACATAAAAGACTCAGAATCATCATTTGCAATATTAATCGCCACTCCGGCAACTTCATATAGAGGCATAAAAACACTCCTTAAATTACAAGAAGTTATACAAACAGTATTGCGCAAAAAATTTAAGAGTATCTCTTTAATTCAAATGGGCAAAAATAAGAGAGTATATCCTCACTGAGGACATGCTCTCTTACTAATCTCAGCGGCAACTTGTTAATCGCGTATACCCTTAGCAACTAAAATTTTGTAATTTTATTGGTATACTCGGAATATCGGGACAAGACCCAACATTGTTTTTACAAGGAGAACCACTAGCAAAATTTTCTTCTGCCGTTAGTAAGATATATTCAATTACAGGTTTAATATACTTTCTCATGTTTTCACCCCCTAAAGACTTTCTCATCAATTAATGCGCATGAAAATTTCGATTAATCGTTACACCTCCTACGGTAAAACTATCACAATCGGTTGGACAAGATCCAAAGATGGTACAGGTTGGACTTCCATTGGCAAATTTCTCCTCAACTGTAAGTGTAACATATTCAAACAATGGCTTAACATAATTTTTCATTTCTTCACCTCCAATTCTATATTAACTATAGTTTATTAAAATTAAAGTTTTTTTAAATTCTACTTTGGTATACTTTTTAAGAAAACTTAACTCAAAAGAAAAATTTAATTTAAAATTGATATATTAGGCCTTCATTCTATCTTTATAAACGCTTCGACTTTGAGCCAATTCACAAAGATACGGAGCTGGTTGATCATAATATCCCGTTTCTCTAAATAATCTGGCAGGACAGTGTTCACACAAAGACTGATATTTACATTCCTGGCACTCCTTGCACACAGGAATTAGTGTACATTTATTCTTAAGCTCCTCCCACGCCGCCTTGAACCCTTTTTCCAGAGGATTTGTTTCTGGTATATCTAAAAGACCGCAGGGGAGGAGCCGTCCATCCCAAGTAACCCAGGCAGCGCTTGTTCCAGCTAGACATGGAAAAGCAAGTGCAGGAGTATCTTTCAAACGAACAACATCTAACTTGGCGGGCATAACTTCCTCGGTAACAGCATCCGTAATCTTGGTTATGTCTTTGATATTTTCCGCAGTTAACTGTTGCTCACGTTCCGACATATGTATTTCATATTGGAGTAATTCCTGTGAAGAAAGCCGATTTCCCACAGGATCACTATGGCTGCATTCTCTATTTGGTGATACATAATTTACGATACCTAACTGTAATTTTCTTTGCAAAGCTATATCTAATAAAGCATCAAATTCGTACCTAGTTCCTTGAATTACCGTTGTTTTAATTTCAGTTGTAATACCTTTAGCGAGCAAATCATCTATCGCCCGTATGGTTTTATCGAATCCCTCCGCATATCCGGTAACTTCCTGATAGGTTTTCCGAGATGCTCCATAGAGAGTTATACTAACCTTCGAAGGCGGAATTGAAGCAAGCCAGTTGACATGATCCTTGGTTAGCAACGTTCCATTAGTATAAATCTGAATAACGAAGCCCATCTGCATAAATTTCTCGTAAATTGTCTTAAAATCTTCGCGAATAAATACTTCCCCACCAGTTAGAGTAAGAAATAAGAGCCCTGCATCACGGGCTTCCTCAGCTAAGCGAATCCATTCTGCAGTGGTAAGCTCCTTCGCTTTGGTTTTCAGATCGTTGACTGAATGGCTAACATAACACATTTTACATTGAAGATTACACCTTGCGGTTAACTCAAAGGAAGCCGAGATCAATTCTTTTCTTTCCCTAGCACCTGAAATCAGTTGTGAATATAACTCACCCCATCTTAACGACATATCCTTATTCTCCTATTCTTAGATCGATTTTAATTAATTAAATTCTTCTCTCTTATAATTGAAACGAATTCCCTGACATCTGTTTCAGCAGTCTCTTTGTCAATGGTATATTCTTTGAGAATGACTTCAACTAAATCCTCTTCTGAAGCATTTTTCTCTAATACTTGCCATAACAGAGCCCCGCTCTGACTAAGAGTCATGATCCCGTTAAACTCCACCACCTTTTCGCCTAACGGCACTACTACCCATTGTCCAGCAATTTCACGTAACATAAACCCATCTCTAATCTTCAAAGACCTCGCCTCCAATTTCATTATCTAATCTGATAGTCGCTGTTTTGAATTCTGTTGCTCGGGAAGCAAGAATAATTAACAAACAAGCCGTAAAGTTTGAGCAACACCAAAACTTTTAATATCGTATAAACATCACTCCTCTTACATGCGGGAATTCTTCCATCCTTTTGTCTTAGTAGGTACTCTTATCAGTTCAAACAATTTAACAAACTAAAATTGGATTTTTTACAGTGCAGAGAGGTTTGAATAAAAGTTCTTGTTGTCAAATTAGTACTTTATGTAAAGTCCAACACTTCGTAAATATCGCGCTTTCTCCTTAGAGCATTTAAAGAATTTATAGGTCCTTTTCATGTAAGGGATACTTTTAAGAATGGTTTTCATATTTATTAAAAATCGACCCATCTTTTTTTCAGTTGAGGTAAAAGGGTCAAGAAGCTTGTTGTATCGAACAAAAGTCGAAAGTTCTTCCTTTGTTTGATGATGTATTTTTGAAGTGTAGATAAGATTAATAAGGACATCTGATTTATTTTCTTTTAACATGTCACTTTTAGTAGGAACCGTTAACCCTAAATAAAAGTGACAAGATGTGTGGAGATGCTGATAAAACGCATAAAGCTCCATTGCTTCAATCGTATGCTCGATATACTTTATATCCATCATATTCCAATATATTTTAACAAAAAGAACAAAGTCACATAGCTGACGAAGTTGCGCACCATCACCCATGATATGTCTCGACAGATGAACAACCAAATTGATGAATTCATCTTCCAGCGATAAGGCTGTAAATTTAAGTCCCTCCATTATGACCAGGCGTTTGTTTTGCCACATATGATTTAACCATACATGGTCGTCCTTTGTTTTCATTATCGATGGATGCCAAAGTGTTCTATGAAGTTCTACAGGAAATGAACCTGATATATACATTCCTATATGCATATATTTAGGGTTGTTTAAATCCTTCGAGTTTGGACGATAACCATGTTTACCCAACAACTCAATTGCTCTCTGCATATCATTCTCTTGAATAAGCAGATCAATATCACCCATATTCCTCAGCTCTGGCTGAGGATAAAGTCCCTTGAGGACAAGACCTTTGAGAGAGATCACTGGAATACCGCTAGATTCAAAAAGCTCAAAGATGGTTCTTATTTTATTGATCATACTCACTTGGCGTGTTGCCATATAAAGAGTAGCTTCTTTCCACCTACGCATAATTAACTCGTCAAGTTTTATCTCCTCGCAATGTTTATTAAGTGTGGGGTATAAAAATGAAAAAACATTGTGTTGAAGCGCTAAATCAAACAATTCTTCTCCATAAATGGATGAGAATATTTCGTAAGATGGAACCCCACCGTGAATTGCTAGTGTTAGCAAACTAAGTAATTGTTCTTGAGATGTATTCATTATTCACCTCCAAATTTAAACACCAGCTGTTTCTAATATTATTGATTTTTTCTAAATCTTTTTCGCCATACAAACGATTACTCTAAGATAATAAAAAGGTACCCTTGTCTTAGCCAAAAAGAAACCTCTCCAATATACAAATGCAGCATTATATGCCTATACTTAAGTATCAGTCATTATGTTAGACGCACCCATTTCTCGTCCAATTTTAGGGAAACAAAAACGGCATTAACGCCGTTAAAAGACTCTATTTTTTACTGAATCTGAAAGAGAAGATATGAGCCTATGCCACATGCTTGGCCAAAACTGTTCTAGAAGATTTACAATCCATATTAAAGAGCCTTATGGTTTCCTTAGCTATAAACTATCCATCCAAACTTATTGTATAAATTTCGAAATTCTTTTGTCCGGCGACATACAATCCCTAATGAGCTTGGGCTGCCTCATCAAAGCGATCTTGGGATACTAAAGCAAATCGGCGTTTTAGGCATTTTTAGCTACTTTAGGTACTTTTTTATATCTCTATTGTCTCTATGTAGATTTACTATCATGTTTTCTCATTTTTAGAGTCCTCGCAGGATTTCCACCAACAATTGCGTAATCAGGTACGTCTTTGGTTACTACGGCGTTCGCCCCAATGATAGCCCCATTACCAATTTTAACACCTGGCAAAATTGTTACCCGCCCCCCTATCCAGACATCATTTCCTATCGTAACTGGCTCATCATCATAAAAACCCTGTTTCCACATTGGAATATCTGTTCTATTAAAACAATGATTTCTTACGTAGATAACACAATCAGGCCCCATCATAACATCCTCTCCAATATTACAAGGCCCATGGATAGCCGCTCTTATTCCTATTCCAGAATTATTTCCAATGGTCACTTTCGTCGAAAAAACGGCTCCTTTTTCAATATTTACGTTATTTCCGCATTTTTCAAGCACCAACTTTGCACAAACATTCCTTATTTGTTTGGAAAAAAAACTTACTCTAGCAAAAGATACTGGTAAATGCCTTGCTATAGTATAGTAAAATGAATAACCAATTATTTTCTTAACATTACGGAACATTTTTCCCCCTCCGCTTTGTAAGGATGGTTAGTAAGCTAACCAAAAAAGATTCTAAGGCAAACAGGATTACCTTTTGAAGGTAGCTGGATATACGGCCATTCTTGGAAACCCGTTTTATGTTCGTCCATCAACATTAAAGCTGTAGTTAATCTTAGAATGATTGTACGTTCCATCTGAAACGCCGTCGAGCTTATTGTTAAGAAACTCATTACCTTGAACAAGACATCCAAACTGAGTAGCAGCAATAACCAAACCGTATCCTTGGGTTTTTCTCATCTGATCATCATAACACTGATTATTCAATATTAAATGGTTGCTACCTCTATTCACGATATCAATTCCGTCATGACCATTATCATAGCATTTATTGCCAATCAAGCTATTCCTCGAGCAATTATCCACAATTATTCCACTAACATTATTGTTATAACAACGGTTACTAATGATGGAAACATCATTTCCTAGGCTCTTAATACCATGCTGACCGCAATAAGCCACTAAATTATTGTTAATTTCTACTTTGCCTACACCTGCAACAATCCAAATGCCGGTTAAACCTTTCACAACTAAATTATTAGCTCCTAAAATGATGTTGTTGGCAATTAAGCAATGCACCTCACTTTTTGCAGTCCCGCCAACCAATATGCCAAAATTGCTGCTTTCAATTACATGATTGTTTAATACTTCATTGTAGTATGGCAATTGCAAATTAATAGAATTAAAACATGTCTTAAATGTATTTCCTTCTATAAGTGCATAACTTGAGCAGTCATTTAGTATTCCTGCCTTAGTGCATGATTCAAACGTATTATTTAAAATGACATTATAATCACCACCGAGATATATACCTGTATTACAATTATAAATTTGACAATCTTGGATAATGCAATTTTGCATGTACGTTCCACCGCCAGTATCGACACCGATGGCATATCCAGATGTGCTTCCACCGTTGATGTCAAGTCCAGAAATATGGTAACGTATAGAGGCACCCCCTGCACCATTTCCCAGCCTCATAATATTTTTGGTATTATTCGTCATAATTATTTTTGCTTCATGACCGATTATTCCAATATTTTGCTTGCCGTAAAATTGCAAAGTATCATTAATTTTATAATTGCCTGGAGGGAAATATAGCGATTGACCATTAGCTAATTCATTAAAAGCATCCTGTATAGATACAGTATCATCCGAAACGCCATCACCTATTGCACCGTATTTTTTAATATTGAGTGAACTTCTCGCTATGTCTGCATCAGGATTTACCTGAGTGCTTTTTTCTGCTGCAGTTTGCTTTCCAAGCAAGAGAAAAAACAGAAATAAAACTAACGTACAAATCAGTTTCAAATATTTAATATTTTTTCGCAACAGCAAATACCCTCCAATTTTTCACAGCGAATCCAAAAGTGATCAAATTTCCAAAAACGCTTTATATTATTAGCACTAATCATATAGATATGAGCATCCAGTAATGTGATTTCTCGTATGGTTCACTCATTTTTCAGCATTTGAAACTACGCAGTATATTTACTCGATTGATTCTGATTATTGCTTCGCTTGATCCTTTTTTTCCATCTTTTTGAGGCTTTGTAAAAGCGGTTATAGTATTTATAATCTTTAGTTTTAAGGGTGACTTTATTTAGAACCACCCCAATAATTTTAGCCCCTACCTTCTCAAGTTGCTCCTTAGCTTCAAGTACATACTCCTGGCTTACTTCTCCTGAACCCACAACCAATAGTACTCCATCAACCTCCTGAGCAAGAACCGAAACATCCGCTATTGCCATTGCTGGAGGTGAATCGATAATTACTACATCATAAATCTCTGCTGCAGCAGTTAGAATACTTTTCATATTCTCTGAAGCCAAAAGTTCCGTAGGATTTGGTGGGATTGGACCAGCAGTAATAACATCCAGTCCTTGAATACGAGTCTGGGTTATCTGGTCTAAGCTTGGTGACTGAGAGACAAGGATATTAGACAATCCCTCTTCACTAGTAAATTCGAACAAATCATGCTGAATTGGATTACGCAGATTTGCATCAATAATAAGTACTCTTTTACCAGTATGAACCAAAGAAGCTGCGAGATTTACTGTTATTAATGATTTCCCCTCGCGATGACTTGTACTGGTAATTAGAATTCGTTTCTTAACTCCATCGGAATTTAGAAACTGAATATTGGTACGCAGAGTACTGTAGGCTTCAGCAACCCGAGACTTCTTTTTGGACAATGCCCACAAGCTGTTGTTTTCCAGACTGCTTGCTACCTCACTTATTTTTATTTTAGGACCATATGGAACTTTACCCATTACAGATAAATTTAGGATTTTTTGAATATCCTCACTGCTTTTTAAAGTATTGTCTCTATACTCTAATAAGAAAGCAAGTGCTAAAGAAGCCATGAGACCACTAAAATATGCAATTAAAATTATTTGCCTATTATCCGCTATTACAGGTGCATCTGGAATGACCGCTCTATCTAGAATACTTACAGTATTCACCTTTTTAATTTTGACTACTACTTCTGAGAATTTTTCAGCCAATGCATTGGCTATGTCCGCGGCAACTTTAGCATCAGGATCTCTTACACTAATTTCAATGAGATCTGAGCCCTCTTCAGAATTCACCGTTACTTTACTATCCAGTTGTGTAACACTTAAAGGAAGATTTAAATGATTGATAACCTTTTCTTCGACATTCCAGCTTTTGACTATAGGTTCGAAAATCTTAGCCATTTGTGGACTGGCAAGGATTGCATTAACATCTTGGTTATTTGTAGAAGTTTCGACTGGCTTACCCATAACCAAGGTAGTTGATGCTAAATAAATGGGCTTTTCTTTAAAATAGTAACCTAAAATACCGCTTGCCGTTGCAGTGATTATTGGTAATATTAATATAATAGCCCATCGTCTTTTTAGTGCTTTACCATAAAATCCCAAATCTTTCTCGCTTTCCATTTTGACCTCCTATTATCTAATAATAAAACTGCTTATGCTCACTACTTTGTTAAATTGATTATAACTCTTTACCTTTTTCTTTTTCTTCATTCATATGATTTATCTGAAATTCACAATAGTATTATTTGCAGTTGATACTTTAGTATCATCATCGATAGCAAAATAAAAACTCCTCTAATATGATTAGCTTATGTAGAATGACTTTTTCTAAAGCGCACTTCATTTTCTTCTTTCCATAAACGTTTACTAGATTTCTAAACTAGCACTTGTTCTAAGAACTGTAAAGACTCACTTCGTTTTTCCTTTAAAAGCTGTGAATACAAATTATAATTAACTCCTTCTTCCCAAAGTTCTATGGCTTTATCCGGGTCAAAAATAATTCTTTCTGATAATCCAAGGCTGGCAAGAAGATATTGAGCCTTTTGATTAACTATAAGGCTTACGAAGTTCGCTCCTGTTTTTAAAGAAAATATTGTTCCATGAAATGTGGATGTATATACATATTTTGCAGCTTTAAAATAGGACGCAAAGTACTCTGGAGGAGGAAGTAGAACACCTTCCGCAAAATCCAAATAATTTCCTATAGCATAAATCTTCAATCTGTTTTGATCCGCAAAATTCTTAATAACTCTAACTTCTGATGGAGTTATAAAATGAACGTAAACGAGCATATAATCAGGTAAACTAATAGGAATAAATGTTTCATCATCATATAAGAGTGTCGGATCCAGTACAATTGGTACTGTCTTTTCAGTTAATTTTTTTACGATTTCATGACTTAACTGGTCTCTCACTGAGATATGTTCAATATTCAATAATTTGCTTTTGATAAATTCAGATAAATTATGCTTTACGATATCTTCATAACTTGAAGTACCAAAACTATTTGCGTAAACAATTGTTTTAGATATTAAACCAACTGCCCAAAATGAAGGACAAATACCAATATCCCTATTTTGTATATTCCAAAGCTCATCGCTTCCAATAATGACATAATCTAAATTTCTGCCGTCAATAAAAGGAAACTTTTTAAATGTTCTTCTTACGCTTTTCTTTATTACTTTTTTTCTCTGATATATCGTCTGAAATTTTTTGTAGTCTTTAACTTTTGATAAATAATATTTTAACTTGTTGGACTTTTTTTTTGAATTATCAGATCTACCATATACCTCCCCTTCATATACCTCTCCTTTTTCATACGGTAAAAAGTATACATTATGGCCCATTTGTTCACATATAGTTTTTAATGCATTTGCTTGTAAAAACGATCCATAATTATGCTTATCCCAAACTGTGCATATTCCTATTTTCATTAATTATACCTTCCTTTCCTTAAGTGAATTATGTTTCAGATTGTCCTTCCCCACAAACGTATTCTTGAGCATTTGTGCAAAGCGCTCTAGCACGCTAAGAGTCGTGCTACTGTCAAAAATGAGTCTAAAAACGAGCATAACTGCAGCACAGACAACGGCGCAACATATCGCTTCAACTGTCCATGAAACAAATGAATCGGGATATGAAGTGAATACTAAAGATGAAACCGTATAGGAGGCACCGACACTGACAATTGATAGACATATCTGCCAAAAAGTGAATCCCATTGATATTTTTACTACGTATTTGTTGCAATGAATAATATAATCAACCGCACGATACATCGTTACAAGCAACCTCCCGATAAGCATTCCTACCAAACCATAAGTCATGAAACCTACCATTGAAAGAATGACGGTCAGCGAAGCTTCGATAATGCTCCCGTTTCTGATTTCTCGAAATCTACCGGCAGCGACAATCAAAATCGACTGCTGATTTCGGATTGTCCAACTCGCCCCTATTAAGATAAAAAGAACGCAAACTGTTGGCAGGATATAGTGGGCATCCGTTATATTGAGCGTGTAAACCCTTATGAACGGCAAGTATAAAACGGAAAGGCACGAAAATACCCACGTCCATAGCATCTGAAACATTACTTCGAACTCTTTATAAGTTTTCCTAAGTTTTTCGGTGTCGCCACAGGCTATCAAATCTCCAAACCCAGCTGCTATACCATTATTTATTGAATTCATAATAGTATATAAGCTTGATAATACAAGATTATATACGGTGAAAACACTTATCAACGCCATCGGAGATTTTGAAAAGGTCAATATAAAGACGCTTGAATTCATAACTAACATACTAAGCAATTGCTGCAGCAAGACATCGTTTCTTTGCTGTAGCTTATATTCTTTTGAATCGGCGTTATAATTTACCTGTGGATGAATTTTTCTGACTGCAATGAAAAATGCTAAAGCTCTTATAATATAGGCAATTGAGGCCACAGCAAACGCTAGTACAACATAAACATGGTAATACGCCAATAAGATCAAAAGAACGGAATACAAACCGGTTGAGGCGCTATTCAAAACAAAGACAACCCCGCTGTACTGGGATGCCATCAACAGAGCCTTATATTTGCCGATTACCCATAACTGGGTTGCACCATTCACACCAATAAACAGTACCAAAGCCATAATCTCCGCTATTGAAAACGCAGTTCTGGCAATCATAAAGGGGTATATTAGCATTGCAATTAGTAATAAGGCCAAGTAAGTAATACCCACTTTAAAATAAAATTTTTTTGTGGCAGAAAGAATCCTGCAAACTTCCACTTTGTCATCCTGTGTCAACGGTTTGTATAAAGCAAAAATAGTTGCCCCAGCCAAACCCCCTTCAACCAAGGTAAAATAGGTGATAATCTGCTGAAGCGATGTGACCAGTCCGTTTGTTTCAGACCCGTATGCTTGGATGATAGCGCGAGGGAGAAATAAACCTACAATAACCACTGTCACCTGACTTATCAAGGCCAATCCAATATTTATCAATGAATGCTTTTGCCTGCTTACCTTAAAACTCATTTTCAATACTCCTTATTCTCTTGACTGATAATTGACTCTTCAAAATTCTATTAAACTTTTACTTTTTATCAAAACTTGGAACTCTTATTGAAATGAGCAGAAACGTTATAAATATTAGATATGAATTCGAGATATTGCTTACGGAAAAAAGACTAGTGAAAATTCCGATAAATCCACAAACTAATCCCAGACATATTGAATAATAATCATTTCTTAAGATCTTTATCTTTTGGCACTTTTGATAAAAGATTATTGGAACACTAATAAACGTTGCTACAATAGCACTTCCAACAACAATGCCATTCCCAACAATCCACTCCAGCCAAGTATTATGGCAATCCCTATATGTATAGTAAGGTATTCGTCCTTGTCCAATTCCTAAAAATGAATTGTTATTCATTAAAACTTGCCATGCATTTTTCCAAATAGTTATCCGCCCATACTCATCATTTAACGCAGATCTATTCTCATATTGAGCTATTAGACTTTTAAAAAACACTGGATTCCAGTTTATGTTAGTCACTAGAATAATAAGTATTAAAACCGTTAGACAGATAATACCCAGATACAAGGTGATTTTCTTTCTTGATTGTTGGTTTTTGAAAAAGGCGCCTAAAGAGAGCATGACAGTCAAAGATAGGGTCATTAAGGCAGCTCGCGATTCTGTATAATATAAGTCAGTTGCACAAATTATGATAGTTAATAAATATTGATTTCTTACTGAGAATTTTGGCTCATTGGGAAAGCTGCAAATTGAGATCGCAATTGCAACTATAAAACCCGTTACGACTACATTTGGATCAATAAAAAAACCCCTTAGCCTACCTTGTGTAATATCTACGAATTTCAAAATAATACCTTCGGACATTCTAAAAGAAGTACTTAAACCTCCAACATTTATCCCTTGAATATTCATTTGCATTGCCATGAAAAAAACAATGCCGTAACCTAAGGCAGTGGCTACTATAACTTGCCGAATTTGAAGCAAATCATTATCCCGTTTTAGCAAAGAAACATAAAGCAATGCACAAAGAATAATAATGATTACCATGAAGTGTTGCTTAAATGAAAGGAATCCAGAGCCATTGATAATGTCGATACAAAATAGAACACTAAAAATACTTAACAAAGTAATTACTAATCTCACATTGTAACGCACACTCAAATTATTTTTATATGACGCAAGTACTTTTAAAAGTATTAAAAATGAGAATAGCATGTAAGGCTTTATGTTTACATTTGAAATGCTAATTCCATACATATCAATAGGTAGTAACATCCAAATGTAGTGATACCACGATATGTTCTTATTCCTTAATTGAAAGCATGTAATTGAACATGCTAACGTTATCCATATCCATATCATCTTAATTACCTCATCCCGCTCAAATCTGAACTACGCGAACCTTATCTCATGTTATCTCAGAGCTCGTTCAAAATGCCTTAGTAATAACATCTGATATCTTTCATAAGATTGCTGCTCGATAAAACAAACTGCATTACTATATAGTTTTTGCTTCGTTTCCGGAGTTAGTACTTCCAAAATGGCATTTGCAGCCATGACTACACTATCTGAAAAACAGATGCCCCCTTTGCTCACTTCGGCAAGTTCACATGCTCCGCCCACTTCGTTGCATACAATGGGCTTACCGGCTGCCAATGCTTCCAACCCTACTAAAGATAACCCCTCTACAGAAGGTATAATGACAACATCTATAGCAGCAAGGATATCCGCTACATCTTGGCGTTGCCCCATGAAATGTATGTTTTTCTCTAAGTTCAAATTTGTAACAAGTCTTTTTAACTCTCTTTCGTACTCCCTTGTTTCTTTTCTTGCAGAACCCACCAGAAGAGCCTGAACTGAGTACCCCCTCTTTAAAATCTCTATAACAACTTGAATTACGAACTCTTGCCGTTTTGATGGTTGTAGTATGCCGATATGTCCTATTAGTATCTGTTGCCCTGGAGTTAACGAGAGTTCCTTATAAATCCTACTTGCCTTACCACTTTTATATTTATGCGAATCTACTGGATTGTACATAGTAACTACTTTGTCCTTTATCTTTTCGGAAGTCAGTTGACTTCCAACGGAATCGGAAATACATATAATGGTTTTGATACTTGACCAGTTCGAGAAATAGTTAAGAAGCTTTTTCGTTCCACCATCCTCGAAAATGTGATGCAGATGCCAAATAACTGGACGACGAACTAACTTGCCGCAAATTGCACCCCAAGGCAGTGCTGCCGGCCCAGGAACATAAATAATATCCGGTTTATGTATCATATAAATATGTAAAAACTTAAGCATTGCTTTTATAGACATCCAACTATATTTAAAGATAGCAGTTCTCTTTTTGATACCTATAGGGAGTATTTGGCTTCCACAACATATGTAAGGTATTCCTTCCCTTTCAAGTTGCTTCGATAATGGCCCTCTTTGAGGTATAAGGAATTTAACCTTATATTTTTTCTTGAGCATTTTTGCTATTGCTAACGACATTTGCTGACCACCACCAATTAGGTGAGATGTTTCCCAAACCAACACTTCCATTCAAACAACATCTCCTTTCGGTCAGCCGCTATACCATAAACACTTCGATCTACCATCTACAACAATAATATTAAATAGATTTTTCCATAAATAATTTTAGAATTACTCCTTCTGCAAAGATATTTTCATTATTAATGAATAAATATCCGTCATTTCATACTGTGTCTTATCCAGCAAAAAGCCGTTCGAGGCGATGACAGCAGTTTCATAGCGGTGTGCCCCGGGGGAAAGCCTATGCATAAAACCCTGCTTTTCAAACAACTTTTCGCCTAAATTCCAATCTGCACCGTAACGCTCATCCATTTGAAAAATGATTTCTGGGTACCTCGACAAGTATTCGCCGTTATAAAGTTCATCAGTACGTTTTATCCATAGGAAAGCAGGCGAATCTTCACCGTCGATATTAATTGTTTTTAAATAAGTAATGATTTCATCGCATAAAGCCTTCTTATGCTTAACGCTTTCACTTATTCTGATCCCGCCGTAGCTGTAATTTTTTAGAGCTGACAAATCGCTGAGGTAGGCAATCGTTTTACTCCAGTCAAAATCGTTGCTTGATGCAAAAATTCCTTTCCACACAGGGAACTTCTTTGCTATCTTCACCGCCCATTTAGGTAGTCCTCGTTTTTTCACAAAGGTCAAGGAGGTTTTCTTAACCCATTTCTTAATATCAAACTTTTTATCCTTTTTGATTCCTGCCTGCCTTGGTGTTAAGTATCCCCTACGTCGCAACATTTCGTTAATCCTTGCTATATACACCGGACGCGCGCCGTGCCCATGGTCACTTATCAACAGCATTGGTGTATCAGGAAGCATCTTTTGGATTTTGCCGATGTAATTGTCTATACGTTTATACATATCTCGAATGACGTCTTTATACTCATTATCTCCTGGATATTCCGGATGAGTAGGGTCGCAATGACGCCAAAAATCATGCTGTATGCCGTCGATTACTGAAAAATAGCTGAACAGGACATCACATTCTTCGTTTTCAATCGCAAGCTTCGTAAGACGGAATTCTTCCTCGGCTTTGCAAACGTATTCCTTAATTATTTTGCCGAACTGCTTTTCCGATGTGAATTTACCTTCTGTTCCCAACAAGCCAACCTTGGGATGATAGGTAACGTACCTGCTTTGCGGATAAACGCACATTCTGCCCTTATGCGGTCGGGTGATCATCAGTCCATCAATTTCCCAACCCTCTTTAATATTCATTGGGAGGATGACGGCACATCGTAAACCCTGTTGATTGAGCTTATCCCAAAACACCCTCCCCTTGAAAGAGAAATCATCAAAGCTCAGTGGCTTATAGGCGTTTAACTTATCACCGACATTAAGGAAATTTATGATCCCATGTTTAGATGGGTCAAGCCCAGTGTAGATTGTAGACCAAGCCGGCGTTGTATCGGCAGGAAATACCGAGCGAAGATGAGGGTATTTGCTGCGCTTCATCATAGAACTGATGGTGGGCAGGTCGCATTCATATTCCCTTACGACATCCCAATCCATTCCATCCACACCAATAATAATTAATTTTTTTACCATATCACAACCTCTATTTCATCAGCAGTGGCTGGATAGTTGCCATAACTTCGGAAATCATACTATCCACTGGTTGATTACCGGATATAGTTCTAACATTATATATAGATGCGAGTGCATCATAAAGCGGCTCTCTGATCTCCAAATAAAGGGGGTCTGGGATATCATTTTTTCTGGAGCAACAAACTTCCACAGGAGTTTTTATGTAAATAATTAAATCGGGTTTTGGAGCATGCTTCCACTTGCCTGATATAGTTCTTTCGATATACTCTTCATTCTCTCCAAGATTTGCGGCATATGTGACAGCATTGTCATAGATATACCGGTCCACCAGAAGAGTCGTCCCAAGCCAATGCTTTACACAAATGTTAAAGAAAATCTGTAACTTGAACTCACATGTGGTCAGAAATGAAAAAATTGTATAAATATATTTTCTTCGGGCCTGGTTTCTCATTCCAGTGAGATAGGCTTTATAATCACCGCTATGGGGACTATTATCTTTCTTAAGCAACAGTCTCTTTCCGGTTTTAATGAAAAATGACATCACTTTGACAACATATGCTGCGCGAACAACTTCAACTCTGATCCCTTGTTTTTTAAGTTCTTTATATACTTGCCCAATACTTGTTGATTTGCCGGAACCATCTAGTCCGATAAAACAAATGATAGGGTTCATTGAAACTCAACCTTTCAAGATTTCGAGAATTTTCTCCGAGGACTCATCCCAACTTTTGCTGTTAGAGAGCAATGTGGTCTGTGATTTATAATAAGCCGCGTTCTCAATTGCTTTTGTAAGATCTATCATGCTGTCAATAATTGTTAAAGCCTTTGGGTTGGTTGTTTTTATATAGGATAATGAGGATAGTTGCTTATACGCAACGACAGGAGTTCCGCAAGACAAGGCTTCCATCACGGATAGCGGGATAGAAATCACAAACTCCGTCGTTTTTGTAGGAAATAAATAAACGTCTGCAAGTTGAAACAGTTCTTCAACATTCGGCAAATATCCAGTTAACAGCCTAATGTTCGCCTTTTGCAACTTTTCAATCACTTCTTTGTTCTCAAACAATCCGCTTGCAACGATAACGCACTGATAGTGCTCTTGGTTGATCTGACAAAAATCTTCAAGCCCTCGCCCGTATGAACAATGCCCCACATGAAGTACGACAGGTCGCAAGGTGTCAAAGCCATACTTTTCCTTTAGATGAGATCTTTCATGAGGCGGACGCGCTCGAAATTTTTGACTGTCAATGCCAACGGAAACCTCAAATACCTTACCCTCTTTTGGAAGTCTCAACTTACGCATATCATTTTTATATATCGTAAAATAATTACATCTCAACGGATATACGTTATTTAATAGGACAAACCCGTACTCTGGTTCTTGAACCAATAAAACAAATAGTTTATTAACGTGTAACCTTAGTAGCTGGCAAAGCAAAAAGACTTTGAGATTTGCCCTTGCGCAAACAATCACTGCGTCGGTTGACTTAGCAATGGATAAGATAGCCCCAATGTCTCTGAGTGCGAAATAAACAACTTCGTGTTTTTTCTCGAAAGACCTTGATAAATGAGTAATTACATTTCTCATGCCTTCGTTCTGAAGTCCATTAACTGTTCCAATAATTAGTATCTTCATAGCAACACCTCTTTTAGTTGTTCTCTCAAGTTGTCGACGCTTGCACTAAAAGTAAATTTCTGAACTATAATCTTTTCTGCAGCTTTGGCAATTGATAGGAAGTTCTGTGAGGACAACGCTCGAATCATAGCTTCACAAATACTATCTACTGAACAGTCTGAGAGAATCCAACCATTAACCCAATCTTCAATCACATCAATAATGCCGCCGACAGGCGAAGCGATTGCAGGAACACCCTGGAACATTGTCTCAATGAGCCCATTCGGTAATCCTTCCGCATCCGTGGGAAAAAGTAAAAGTTTCCACTTTGCAACAATACTAGGTAACTTACTGTGTTCCACCCAACCAAGCAATTCAACCTTGTGTTCGAGCTTAAACTCTTTGATCAGATTTTCACAGTCATCTCTTAGCATTCCGCTGCCAACTATCTGAAGTTTCCAATTGGGTTTTTGATTGGAAAACATAGCAAAGGCTTTAATGCTTTCTAACACGTGCTTACCCTCCACTAGTCGACAGACCATACCAATAGTATTTTCCTTTTGTTCATACAAAGGTTCGGCCTTGCCCTCAACAAACAAGTGTATAATTTTTATCTTCTCAGGTTTTATTCTAATATTCCAACAATCAATCACCGAAAGACTTTCAACGCAGATATAGTCTGCATGCTCAGCCATATAAACGATCATTTTTTCAGAGATATTTCTAAATAGAGTTTTTTTACCTTCATTACCGACATTACCCATCAAGAAGTAATAAGTCCTCGCCCTTTTAAGTTTCGCTGCCCAGAATGGCAACAACATTTTATCCGCAATCCAGAAAAATGCTAGGTCATCTCTTTCCACCCTTTTTAGGATCATAGAAAGTAACAACAACTCCAGTTTCAGAAAACTCAATACTTTTCTCAGTTTGTTACCAGTACGACTGCACCTTACGTTGTAGAGTTCTACACAGGCATTATCGTCAAAGTCTTCAATATTACCTCCCAAGACCATAAGCTTGCCGAAGATGCAGGATAACAGAAGCGAAAATTTACTCAAACTTATAAGAGACGATTTATTCGAGTCCGGAATGGGGTTTGAGACGATAAACACCTTGCTCATATCATCATCCTATTCTTACTCGTTAAATAAGTAGGTTTTAAATTTTGCAAATGCTTTTAATGAACGCTTCAAATCATCAAAGTTCAACATACCCATCCACAGCCTGTGACAAATATACCAAAAGCGAAGATAATATTTCTTCCTTGCAAATGCACAAAAATCTACGAATTCCTGTGCAGAGATTTCAGGAAGGTTGATGACACAACTCATCGTTCCGTCCTCGTTACAATACTCATCATACCTTCCGTTAATATAACCGTATGACTTTGCCCAGGTATAAGCCTCGGTGCCTGGATAAGGAACGAGGGGGAAAAACTGTGCCGTATCAGTTTTAAATCTTAAAGCCGCCTTCAACGTTTCATTCATAGTTTCCTTTGTTTCACCTTGGTTTCCCACCATATAGCACGCGTGAACTAAAAGCCCAGCTTTCTTCGCGTTTGCAATATATTTCTCAATCTGTTGAACGGTTGTTCCTTTTTTAATATTATTAAGAATCGTCTGATTAAGACTTTCAATACCTGGGATAATCAGGTGACAGCCGGCCTTTTTCATCAGTTTCATCGTTTCAAAATCAAGATTTACTCTTGCATTGCAAATCCACTTTAGCCGTTTGTGCAGACGGTTCTCAATAAGCAAATTACAAATCTCAGTAACGCGTTTTTTGTTAACTGTAAACGTATCATCTTCAATAACGATTTCTTTGACTCTTGGAAAGTTAGCGGCAATATATTTAATTTCATCAATTACGTTTTGGGCGCTCCTGAGACGATATTGATGACCGTGCAGGGTCTGTGGATACACACAAAAGTTGCATCTTGCCGGGCAACCTCTGCCCGTAAATATCTGAATGGACGGATATGATGCAGCAGGGAAAGAGTAATCCATGATGTCAAGGTGCTTTTTGATAAACTCGGCGGCAAAGGGAATTTCGTCCAATTCTGTTATATACTCAGCATCCCTATTATGAATGAGGTTACCACTGCGTCGGTAAGTTAACCCATCAACCTTTTCTAGCCCAACATTGTTTTTAATTGTATATGCAAGATTTTTAATAATATAGTCGTATTCTTTTCTAGCAATTCCATCGATCCGACCATCTGCTTCCATAGTCTCGGTTACTGTCGACGACGGATGGGTCCCGACAAGCAAAATAAATGCGTTAGGATATCTGTCTTTGATTGTCCCAGCAAAAGCAATATCACTGTAAATAGACGGAGTACTAGTATCTAGTACAAACAGTCTTGTATCTTCAGCATGTTCAGACACATAATTCAAGCTTGCTTCCTCATCCATATTTTTAGCTGGCGCATCTAGAAACTCAATATCGAAACCTTCTTTTTCAACAACAGCAGCGGCATAAATTAACCACAATGGGTAATAAAGAACACCACTATGACCGATTGCAGGACTCCTTGATTCTCGAGAAAATTTGCCATATTGGGCTTTAAATGGTGGGTTAACAAAAAAGACCTTCATTTTTGCCTCCAAAACTTTTTCTTCAATAACTTTTAACTTACACAATGTCGGCAGTTTAATTTCCTATATTTTTTAATGTTTTTAAATGTATAAAAAAGCATAAAATACGCCGATTGAAATATATTTAACCCGATATGCCGATAAACCATAAAAGTCATCTTCGCTGCTTTGATTTTGTTGCCCGATTTTGAGTTTTTGGAAAGTCGATATATTAAGAGAGGCTCATTGATGCCGTAAGCGTAGCTTTCTGTCTTAAGTATCTTCAGCCACATTGCGAAGTCTTCGTGCATATCGTCCCGTTCCATTTTGAGACCCGACAGACACTGCTTCTTAACAAGCACGGAAGAGCAGGCAATAATATTTTGCTTCAACAGATCTTTGTATTTTACCAATTCAGGAATTTTAAGAACATACGAATTGGGGTTGTCGTTTTCGTCCATAAATGACAATCCTGTATATATCAAGTTAGCGTGTTCGTTATTTCTGATCAAGTTTATTTGCTTTTCGAGTTTCTCTGATCTCCACATATCATCACTGTCGAGAAAAGCTATCCAATCTCCAATTGACTGGGCTATACCGAGATTTCTTGATGCTGAAACACCTCTATTCTTTTCATTACGAAAAAAATGTACCCTTTTATCTTTAATTACCATAGCTTTTATGATTTCAGCCGTATTATCTTCAGAACCATCATCTATAACAATAAGTTCGAATTGATCGTATGACTGATTCAAGACTGAATTTATTGCTTTTTCAATATATTTTTCAGCATTATAAGCAGGCATAATAACACTAACAAATTGACTCATCAAAACATCCCCAAAATAAATTATCAATTAATCTTATGGAAGGAGGAAGGGAAGAGGTCTAATACATTACTTAAACATAGTCATAAGATAATTAGTAATATTAAGTTACGAAACTAAGTTTTTAACGCCAGTATTCGTTTCTGCATTTAACCCGACTGCTCTCTCCCGTTGGAACACCACTCTTACTGTCTGAAACAAAATACTAAAATCCAAGCCCAACGAATAATTTCTAATATACATTATGTCGAACCTTAATTTATCTTCAGGAGTGGTCGTATATTTCCCTTTAACCTGAGCAAGTCCAGTAATTCCAGGTTTTACAGCCATCCGATAACTATAATATGGGATTGACTCTCTATACTGATCTACAAAAAATTGACGTTCTGGTCGAGGACCAACAATGCTCATATCCCCTTTTATTACATTAATTAATTGTGGCAACTCATCTAGTCTTGTTGCACGCAGAAATGCTCCAAATCTTGTTATTCTGGGATCTTTCTCAACTGCTAATACCGGTCCGGTCTTTTGTTCAGCGTTGTCTACCATTGAGCGGAACTTCATTACTTTAAATGAAAGACTTTTTTCCCCCAACCTTTCTTGGCTAAATATTGCCGGCCCTGGTGATAAGATTGGTATTAAAATCCTCAATGTAATCATAATCGGACTCGCAACTAATAACATTAACGAGGAAATTATGATGTCGAATACTCTTTTTGCAAATCGTTGTCTAATATCTAAACCCAGGGGTTTGATTGATAGTAATAATGTGTCATCAACGCATTGAGCTTCAGCACTGTAAAGCAAGATCTCTATCAGATCTGGAACTAAAAGAACCTCCTTTCCTTTTTTGACACAAAGGTCAATCACTTTCATTTTATCTTCGATTCCTGGGTTAATTGCTATAACATCCACTTCATCAAGTACCGATTGTAATTCATGTCTATTTGCATTTTCACAAATAGAAAAACCCTTATGGTTAGCAAATTTCTTTATCAATCTTCTAGTTTCAAAGCTAGTATTTTTTTCGATGAACAACAACCTTTTTGATTTATAGACTTCTCGAAATAGTAACTGAATAATAGTACGCGAAATAGAAAATAAAAAAAATTCTAAAACTGTCGCCGTTAAAGCAACTGAATCAGGTAGAACAGAGTTTTCAATTATATAAACATAACTCATTATAAGTGCTGTGTTAATAATCATTGCCGCGAAAAGAGAACAGAGAACTTTTAGTAAGCTTCGAGTTATAGCTACTGTATATAAGTCAAATATATAAAATGATAATAGAATCCCTATACAAACAAATGGCAAGACTTTAAAATACGCATTCCAGTAAGTAAAAGGACTTTGAGGTCCAAATATAATCAAATAACATAGATGGTAAGACAAGTTAATGATACCTATGTCAAGGAATGCTAATAAAATAGAAATCGATGAAAAACGACTTTTCGTCACTCTCCCCCTCCTTTTTCTTGATCCTTATTTAGCCAGGTTACTGACTACATTGCGATCCATTTTATAATAGCTTAAAGTTCTATCCAACCCCTCAAAAAGAGTGCATTTAGGTTGCCATCTCAGTTTATTCTGCGCCTTATTATTGTCCAAGTAGCTATGTTTAATATCACCTAGTCGTGCTAGTTGATAATCTGGTTCAGTATAGGTATTATTTATAACACACAACGTTCGAAAGAGATCCTTTACTGAGGTTTGCAAGTTAGTACTAATATTAATTATTTCACCTGTCCCATTATTGATTGCTAACAAGTTAGCTTCGGCTACATCTTCGACGTAAACAAAATCTCTTGTTTGGTATCCATCACCAAATATTTTAATTGTTTTGTGCTGCAGCAACCGATTAATAAATATTGATACAACCCCGCCTTCCCCCTCAGCATCCTGGCGCGGTCCGTATACATTAGCGTATCTAAGGATGGTATAGTCCAGACCGTATAATTCATTAAACACGCTAATGTAATGCTCAGGTGTATGTTTAGATATTCCATAAGGTGACTGAGGATTTAATGGATGTTCTTCATCAACCGGCAAATACTTTGGGTCACCATACACTGCAGCCGACGAAGCATAGATTAGCTTTTTCACGTTATGCATGATGCAATTTTGAAGAATATTAAGGGTGCCTAAAACATTCACATCAGCATCAAAATTAGGAAAATTTAAAGATTGTTGTATGCTAATCTGGGCAGCATGATGAATCACTACTTCGGGTTTTACTTCCTCAAAAATACTTTCTAACTTTTTTAAGTTGGTGATATCACATTGATGTATTCTGGCCTTATGGTTTACATTTTCCCGCTTTCCCGTAGAAAAGTTATCAATAACAAAGACTTCGAACTTTCCCCAAATTAATTGATCTACAACATGAGAACCAATAAAACCCGCTCCACCTGTCACTAATACCTTCATTTACTTAAACACCTCCTATACGGATAAATAATTTAAACGAATCGCCTAATTGTGACAACAATTTTAGATAATCCCAAAGATTTCTTTGCATAGTTTCTAAGTTAATTATCCTTTTTAACGAGTTCTTTTTCTTCAGTCATATGTCTAATCTAAACTTGACAACATGTATCATTTAAGAATTCTACTTTATTCCATCATTGTTATACTAAAGTATTAGATCTTATCATTTTGTCTAAAGTTTTTCTTTAATGAGTCCTTGCATAAAGAGCTGCTTGAGTTCGACAGCTAAAGCCGAGTTTCGCTAAAACTTGGCTAACATGTTTTTTAACTGTACACTCCGAAATGAATAATTGTTGAGCGATGTCCTTATTTGCTAACCCCACTCCAAGTAATCTAAGTACCTCATGCTCTCTTGGTGTTAACATATCCTTGTCATCTAACTTCGATTGTTTCATGACGAGTTCTATGATAGCAGGATCATAATATTTCCGACCTTTACTTACTAAGCGAATAGCAGATACAATTTCTTCGGGCATCGAATCTTTAAGAATATATCCATCAATACCCAGCTCACTGGCACGTCGAAAATCCTCTGGATCGAATGAAGAGGTTAACACTACACATTTACATCCTGAGCCTTGTTTTTTGATCTCTGGCAAGATATCTAATCCGCATTCATTCTTAAGCCTTAGATCCAAAATAATGATATCTGGATCAGATCGTCTAATGACATCTAAAGCATCCTTGACTGTAGAAGCTTGCCCTACAAACTCGAACCCCTCTTCTAATCCTAAAATTGCTATAAGCCCCTGTCTTGATAATGGAAAATCATCTATGGACACAACCGTCACAAAACTAACCTCCTGATACAAAATACTTCCCAGTGTAATTTAAGCACTAGAATATAGACTACCCTTCATAAACACCTTTGTATAAATTATCATTCATTTCTCGACCTTTTTCGTCACGCAAACGAACACCTTCAAATTAATCGAAGGCGTATATCCAGAGTTATACAAATGAAGTACGCATAATCTACAAATGAAGTATACTAATTACACTAAAGTACCGCTATTCTCAAATTCGCATGCCAAAACAGGTAGTAATGTTAGCATCTAGGGTCGGCATAGGTGACTTTGTAATCAGAAAACAGTGAAAGGAAACCTCTTTTCGCTTGACGACTAAAAGGGGCGGTTTATCGCCCCTTACGTGTAAACGTATTCAGATTTTAATACGTCATACATCCATCAGTACACTATTGTAACATGAGGCTTATTGTAATCTCTTCAAGAAGGTAATTGACTATTAAATCCTTTTGACCTTGCATAAAGTGCAGCCTGAGTTCTACCACTAAAACCAAGCTTAGATAAAATCCGACTCACATGCTTCTTAACTGTATATTCCGTAATGTACAACTGGTCAGCAATATCTTTATTACTTAGACCTGCCCCAAGTGCAGATAGAACCTCCTGCTCCCTTAGAGTTAGTGGCTCAACATGTTGGCTTTCTCTTTTAAGAACCCACTCAATAACTGCGGGATCATAGTATTTTCTTCCTCGTGCCACTAACCGAATAGCGTTAACGATTTCCTCAAGCATTGCATCTTTTAAAATATATCCATCGACGCCTAAGTCATTAGCTCTCATAAAATCTTCTAATTTATGTGAATTTGTCAGAACCACATACTTACAGCTTAAGTTTGTTTTTTTCATTTCCATTAATATATCTAATCCAGATTCGCCCTTGAGCCATAAATCTAAAATAACAACATCCGGACACGAATTGAAAATAACATTTCTCGCTTCATCAACAGAAGCAGCCTGTCCCACAAATTCAAATCCATCTTCTGATCTCAGAATTGTTATAAGTCCCTGTCTCGACAATGGATAATCATCTACACATACAAACCTCACTCTACATCCTCCTGAGGACTATATGCCTTCATTGTATCTTTTTTGCATAGTCCCACCTTCATTACTAACAATCGAATTCGCTGTTCTTTGCTTGCTGTTGTAAAGACATTTCTTGCACTAACCTCATCATCTGTCGGTATATTTCCTAAGTCTTCGCCATAGAGAAATCCGATCTCCTAGGTGAACTGAGTACGATTTTCCTTGAGATTTTGGACATACCTTACTTGTCATGCCTACCACCCCTTTAACGCTTTCTGCCAATTTTCTAGGCCGCAACCTAAAGTTGATCCTTATCTAATTATCCAAGAACCGAAAATGAACATCTGATTCTATGTTTATTATTCATTTTTTTGCGGTATTAATCGTCGCGCAATGGAATAACTTCGAGATATCCAAACAGATACTGTTAATGGAATGCTGACGTCGACTGTCTAGTAACCTATTGGGATAGATTGCAATACTTTAGTGTCATTCTAGACTCTATAACTTAAAGCCAATACAGCATTGGAACCAAACTGCTGTTATCCTTTTTGGGTACTTAATGGTAAAAGTATTCCATTGCTACGGTAAGCGCAGACTGAAAAAGCCACTGCACTGGCAGTGGCTTTTTCATTAATTATGAAATTACTCAATTTATAATTCCACGTGCACTTGCATAAAGTGCTGCCTGTGTACGACAGCTCAGTCCCAACTTACCGAGAACTTGGCTAACATGTTTTTTCACCGTATACTCTGTAATGAACAGATGTTTGGCGATATCTTTATTATTTAAGCCCTTGCCTAATGATGCCAGTACCTCTAGCTCTCTAGGCGTTAACTGTTCGATATTCTCAAGTTTTTCCTTCTTCAACACAATTTCCATAATGGACGGGTCATAATACTTTCTGCCTTTACTAACCAGCCGAATAGCGCTGATTATCTCCTCAGGCATTGCATCTTTTATAATATATCCATCTACTTTAAACTCGGATGCTCGCTTAAAATCATCCGGATCTAACGAAGAAGTCAAAATAATAATCTTACACTTAACGTAGAAATCTCTAATTTCTGAGACAATATCAAAACCACACTCATCCTTTAGCCTTAAGTCTATAATAACAATATCCGGTTTTAACCTAAAAATAACGTCGCGTGCCTCTATGATACTGGAAGCTTGCCCAACTAACTCAAACTCCTCTTCTAACTCCAAAACTGCTATTAGACCCTGTCTCGCTATTGGAAAATCATCAATCGACACTAAGGTCATGAAACTACCTCCTCAAACGTCTTTTCAGGAGTGATCTTTGCTTTCTCATTAGGTACAATGATTTTTATCCGAGTCCCTCGCCCTATATGACTTTCAATCGATGAAATCGCATTCATTGAATGAGCTAAACAGGTGATGTTGGTTAACCCCAAACCGTGATTTTCCCTGGCGCTATTTACCGGTTCAAAACCAATACCATCATCTATGATCGTTAAATG
>NZ_AGAF01000166.1 GCF_000224515.1 Desulfosporosinus sp. OT
GGGAGAAATCCTTCCCTGATTTTTTTCGTTTTTTACTCACCCCCTGTCCGCCATAGGACATAAACTATGATAGGACAAAGAAAGGAGGGGAAACGCATGAAAAAGGATGTCGATTCCTCAAGCTTAGCAGAAGTTGTAGATCGTATTTTAGAAAAAGGGATAGTTATAGACGGGTATGTCAGGGTTTCTCTAGTTGGCATTGAACTTTTAACGGTCGATTTGCGTATTGTGATAGCCAGTGTCAACACCTTCCTGAGATATGCCTGTGCAGTAGGACTAACCACCGAGCACCACAAAGATTTATTTTAGATTAAAGGGGAGGGAGAAATCTCTCCTCTTTTATTAATTTTCAAGTCCCTTACTTCGACAATTGAGGGTCCTTCGTGAGTTCACAGTTAAACCATTGTTTTATAAGCATCCAAAGTTACCTTTGCAACTTTAGACCAAGGATAATGTTTGTGTATGTGGTGCATTAAAGGGAGGGGCGAGGCATCGAACGATTGCTTAAGTGCAGTACGTAAACTCATATCATCAAGTGGGTGCACATAAAGTGCCATATCTTGAAAATACTCATGCGGGCTGCCTTGGTCCGTAGAGATCACAACGGTACCACACGCTCCAGCCTCTATGCTGGATAAACCTGGTGTTTCAAACCAACTGGGTAGAGCATGCGATTTCGCTGCTGAATAAGCAGAAGCGAGCAGTTCTCCCTGTAATGTGCCAATATGAATGACGTTAGAAAAAGCCGTGACACTCTTGAAATATGTTGGGTCGTTAACCGGTCCCAAAAGAACGAGAGAAAGCCCGAGTTCCTGACAGATCTTAGCCAACCAATGCTGGTTTTTGCGGGAAGAAATTCGGGCAGCACAGAGTACGAATTCTTCGGGAATATTAGGGAACTGTTTCTGGAAAAGCTGAGGGGTCGCTCTGATGAATGAATCCGGAAACCCATTCGGTACGACCTCAAAAGGAGCGGCCTTAAGGAAATCTTGATGAAGAACATCCATTTCAATAATACTGTTAGGAAGTAGGAGGTTACACTCGCTCACAAGACGAGCACGCATGGGTTGCAGATGTCTCCAGACAGCTAGGGCATTGGAGCTTGCGCCTTCACGCTTAAAGTAAGCATTAGGAGGCCAGTAAATAGGAGAGATGGCAATCTTCTTTTTTTGCTTCTGGGCATTGAGGAAAAACATATAGCTTTCTTTGATTCGGGTGATATTGAAAATATGAACAAGGTCATAGGAAGACATGTCAATATTAGGATCAGCAGATAAATGTACTTCAACACCAAGATTTTTAAGCTCTTGCCCGGTCGAAACCATTTGTACTGTATCCCCAGCGGGGTTTTTCATGAAGTCCGGACGAGCTTGGAAAAGTACTTTCATTAAACACTCCTCCTACTATAACTTTTCGAGATACGGTCGAATGGACTGGAGGCGGTGTTGATAGGTATGGTTGCGGTACACTTCCTCCTGACCTTGACAGGCGATTTTCTGGCGGAGGTCCTCCCGACTTAGATAATATCGCACAAGCTCTAACGTCTCATCCGGATGGCGGCTCCAGACGAGGTGGACATGGTTTTTAAAAAGGTTTTCAATGGCTGGGGACCAGTGCGTTAGGAAAAAAGCTCGACAGCCTAAGGCTTCAAAGGTTCGCATGCTCATCATGGTAGGAGAGTCTATTACCGAATGTAAGCCTAAAACGATTTTTGCTGAAGAATACGCACAGGGTAACTGTTCATAGGGTAAATATCCTTGATAAATCTCAGGTGGCAATGTGTAATAGTCCGTGTTCGCCAGCCAATGTTCGTCACCGAAAACTTTCAAATGAAAGGGCCCTGATCGTAGAGGTGTCAGAATGGTTTCGAGCCCAACTTTCCGTTGAGCGTACGATGTATAGTAATTAGCAACGAGCAGTAAATCGCATGTGTACTGATGCGACGGTTCAGTAAGGCAATGAAATGAGGGATTACAGGCAAAATGGAAATATAGCGCACGTATTTTCTCCCGCTGGTAAAGGGGTAGACATTCCTCAGCTGGTGTAAGAACCAACTTGGCTCCACGGCCCAAAGGGCGGGACATGCGGCGCCAGTCTGGTGGATCATCAATGGCCCAATAAACGAGGGGGAGAGAATAACGACGTAAAATAGGAAATAATTTCCATGACACAGTAGAAATTGAAACACCGTCTGCTAAAGCAAAGTTGGGTTTCCATGTCCGAAGCATCTCAGTTAAACGCTCTTCCCAGTCCGGTAAGCGGACTGGGAGATAACGAATGGTATCCATTGAGGAAAAACCCGAGGCTAAGCCCTGGCTTAACAGAGAGGAATCGTTCAAAAATAAAATGTTCATTTAAAATGTCTCCATTGATGGTTAGATAGTTCAATAACAACCTCCAAGGATTTGATCAGGCTTGCCGGGTTAATGTGGTATCGTTGAGCAGCCTGCTCAACGCTCATACTGAGCAAGCATTTAGCTCCTCAACCAGTTGTTGAAATGCCAAATTTACGGAAAGTATTGGCTGTCTGAGGGTACTTGGAAAGAATTTCGGCAAGATTTGTCTTTAAATCTAGGTGATCCATTTATTCCAAAATCCTCCTTTATTTTTTACATCCTTTTTTTCTTCCTGGAGTTGGGAAATCTGTACTACTAGATTTTCTAGTGATGATTCGTTCTCTTCTTGTTTGGTGAGCATGACCCGAAGAACTTGGGATAGGCTCTGAGTTTCCTTCTCGAGATTGGCCATGGCTTCCTTAACTGGTTCAAGTTCTTCAAGAGGGGTTTCTGCTAATGCTGCGACCACAGCTTCACTTGATTCATCAAGGAGATGACCTTCTTGATTAGGTTGAAGGGCATTTAGCGAGATGGCCTCAAGAATTTGATCAAGTTTTGTGACTGTATTCTGAAGCTCAAGACTCATCTTAGAGTTTTCCTGTTCAA
>NZ_AGAF01000165.1 GCF_000224515.1 Desulfosporosinus sp. OT
CGTTTACTAAAAAACACGCCTTGCTCCTTCGTAAAATCGGAACAAAGCGTGTTATGGTCTGCCGACAAAATCGTGGTTGACAATTGCCGAATAGTAGTGGTCAATGGTCTAATTGCAAACGATTTTTTGCCGTGTTTAAATGGGTGTTTGTTGGGGTGAAAATTTTGTAACAGTATATTATGTTGAAACGATTTCAAACCCACCAGAAACAATAAACTCCCTAAGTAATTTATCAACTTTAATATTGACTTTAAATATCGGAATGCTCGTTTTTTCCACAGCTTCAAAATATGCCTTGGCAGTTTCTTTGTTCACTGTGCTTTTTAGCTCTTCGAACCGCCCAAACTCATTTATATTGGTTTCTGTAACCTTTAGAGCCATGAAGTTTTTCAGTTTGGCTTCATCTAGCCCAAGTACAACTGCTAAATTATGAATCTGATTTACTTTTGCTCTGAAACGGTAGTCGGTAATATAATCTCGTAAAGATTTCCCGTCTTCAATACTTGCGTCCCCTCGTTGCACATCTCTAAGAAAGAATTCAGCATATTTCTGTTCTTCTTGTGTTAGGGTAGCAAAGGTTTTGTGTAGTTCCTTTAAAGATTCTGAAACAGCATCCGTTGAAATGTCAGATTGGTGTATCAATTTAAGATACTTATCAAACCGAGAATTCATATAGTCAGCATCAATAAGCCCTGTATCAATTTCTGTTAAGTAACCTACAAGGTCGTAAGGTGCATCACTCATGCCACCGCCGATTGAAGTAGATATAAACAGCTCTTTGTAGCGAAGTGCAAGAATTAAATATGTGTTTTCGTCAAAATCCATAGGATGCTTCTCCCACGTGAATCCTTGGATTTTTGCTGCTTCTAAATAGAGATTTAAATCCTTGAACAACTTTGCAAATCTACCACGTTCAGGTGCGCTTTCAGGTAGTTTTTCAAAGTCACTCACACCTGCAAGGGTGAACAAGTCTTTAATATCAACAAAACAAGCGTTCACTTTTTGAAGATTAAAATCAAGCCGTTCCACAAAAAGTCCTAGAGGTTTATCACCTGAATATTCTTTGACGGCATCATTTATATTTCTTTCCATTGAATGCGGATACCTGTAATAACGAATAGTACCAAAAGGTTTGTCAGCACCAAAAAGTCGATTTGTTCTTGAAAAAGCTTGGATAATGTTTTCGTAATAAAGCACCTTGTCCATATATAGGGTATTGATCCATTTGGAATCAAAGCCTGTAAGCATTTGGTCAACGACAATCAGAAGGTCAATTTGCTCCTCTGGTGTACGCTCAATTCTGGTATAAGGTTCTTTATGGGCAAGTCGTGCAGCAATATCCTTCTTATACTTTCCGTATGTGGCAAGTTTATAGCTTTGATTGTATTGTTTGTTATAGTCTTCAACTATCTCTACAAGACCGCTTTCTTTAAAAGTCACGCCACCGTTATTATCAATCGTCGGATCAAAAAGGCAAGCAACTTTCAAATCAGGTTTTTTGTCTTTGATTAAGCGGTAGTAGGTAATTGCTTCAGGTATACTACTTGTAGCAAATATAGCGTGAAATTTGCTGTTACGGCTCAACGTTACCCAGTTAGCAATCATATCTTCCACAACTTTGTTTTGATGTGCTGCTGTTTCGTATTGGGATTTTGGCACATAATCTTCAATGCCTTTTATATAGTTGTCATTGGCATCTTTATAACCTACCATTTTCATCTTTGCAGGATTCATATACTCATTATAAACGGTGGCTTTCTTAGGGTCTGTCAAAGCCTCAGCTTCTGTTTGCGCTTTTGCTTTTTCAAGGGCAACAGCTTTTCTTATATCCCTGTCTTTAAAAGACATAACTTTATAAGGGTCAAAGCCAAGCACATTTTTGTCACGAATGCCGTCTGCGATGCTATATCTATGTAGCTCGCTTCCAAGCACTGTAGATGTTGTATTCATCTTTTTTTGGTTTTCAGTATTAATTGGTGTTCCGGTAAAGCCAAATAAAACAGCGTTTTTAAAGAACGCTTTAATATCAATGAGCATATCGCCAAAGGTGGAACGATGGCATTCATCAATGATAACTACAATACGTTTTGACTGAATCAGTGCAAGGTCATGTGCATTGAGTCCTGCTTCATCTTTAATATTGCTCATTTTTTGAATAGATGTAACAATAAGAATATCAGAAGTTTTTGAACTTTTCAGTTTTGCAATCAAAACGCTTGTATCCTCTGTGGCTTGTACGTCTTCGTTTTCATCGGCAAAACTTCTATACTCTTTTAGCGACTGTGTTCCTAGCTCAATTCTATCAATGAGGAACACAACCTTGTCAGCATCCTTGGAATTTGAAATAAGCTGCGCAGACTTAAAACTTGTTATTGTTTTGCCTGATCCAGTTGTATGCCAAACATGACCGCCAAGCTGATTCACTGATTTCCAATCGGTTTTTGATACCACGTCAGATATTGCATTTGCAGCAAAATACTGATAACTACGCATTACTTTTAATACCCCCTCAGAGGTATCTGCAACGGTGTAAAAGCCAATTAATTTGTGTGCCATAGGAATAGAGAGCAAATCGGCAGCGATGTACTTCCAATCGTTCATTGGGGTGTTATCGAAGTTCGCCCAGTGGAAATAGTAATCCGTGTTAAACTTGCAATCTGGTCCCGGGTTTGCAAAATATACGGTTTCTTCTGGTTCCATCGCAACAAAAACTTGAACAAGGGAAAAAAGCCCTGTGAAGACACCTTCATTGGCATACTTTTCTATTTGGTTATACGCTTGACTGACAGGGATACCACTTTTCTTTAATTCAATATGAATAACAGGCATACCATTGATTAACAGCATCAAATCCCCTCGACGGTCATTTATTATACTTGATTTTGTCGGGAATTTAGGTTGTTGCACAATTTGATAACGGCTTTGCCCTGCTGCGATTTCTCCACGGTCATATATTTTTAGGCTTACTTCCTTGCCTAAGTGGAGGGTATCATCTGGGTTATCTCTTTTTATAGAAATAGTCTTGCCATTAATAAATCCGTTCAGTTTAAGTGGTGTTCTCAACGCTGTAATTTGCTCCAGAATTTGTGCCATTTCGCCATCAGTGAGAGTGTAGTTGTTTAATTTATCAATATCCCTGTTGTTGTCAAATAAGATATTTGCCCAATTTTTAATAAGGTTAGCTTCTGACGGGTTTTTTAGCACTTCATTTTCCCAGCCGTAGCTTTTTAAAACTTCAATTAGGGCGTTTTCAAATTCAGATTCTTTTGGAAATACCATAGTTTTTTTATTTTCCTTCCTGCCATGTAAAATATGATGCGTTGATTATAAAAACATTTTTTTAAAGAAAGCTTTTTTAATGTTGGTTAATTTTTGCAGTTTTTGATGTTGAAGAGTTATTTGAGCATCAAAATTTTTAAAAAAGTTTCCGATTTTGATTTGTTCATTTATATCTGTTGGTAAAGATACGAAAAGACTCATCATTGTAATGGCATTTAATTTAGCTCGTCCCCCACCAACTAAAAAAGGTTCCATCTTAGTCTTTGAAATTACAAACTTTAAAAATTGCGTATCTGCTTTTTCTTTTTTTCCCCGAAGGACATGCGCATGATTGTTCACCCATATTTTTCCCTCAACGTATTGAACCGGATAATTTTTAAGGTCATTAGCACCATCTTCAGCAACAAGAATAAATTTACCATCATGGGTATAGCCCTCAACATAATCTTGAATGCCGTTTGCACCATAATACGGAGTACTCCCTAAAATTCTGTTATTTGCAGTAATTGGAATACGTAAATTGTCATATTTATCGGCTACTTCATCCAGCTTCTTTCTTGTCCATTCACCACTAAACCTATCAAACCGCACCTCGGGCACCTTTGCGCCATCTTTTGGAAACATTTTATCAAGCATTGATTTTTTAAAACTTATCAGTTTATCATGTTTTTGTTGCTCAGCAGAATATAGCTTATCGAAATCATCGAAAAAAGCGGTTATTCTTTTCTGTTCGTCAGTATCCGGAATAGACATCGTTCTCTTTTTCCAGTCATCTACATCAAATACCAACTTTTCAATATCAATGCCATAAGAGCTGATAAAGAACTTTTTGTACATATCAGGCAACTTAGAAATCAACGTTAAAAACTCGGTAGTAATGTTGTCATTTGCAATAGCTACTAAATATTCATTTGAAACAATGGCTCCGTCTAACTTTTCTGGCACAATGCCATTGGCTCCATGCACTACTTGCCGTTTTGATATAACGTAATCTTTGGCTTTTAGCTCAAAATAGTTCTTTACTAAAATTTCCCTACCTTTCAAAAACCCACGAGAAACGACGCCTTCATTGCGACGCTTTACTGTGATAAGCTGATAGGTGGTATTATCATCTAAAACAACAGGACGCTTCTTTTCGGTTATCACATCGCCGATTTTAGAGCGTTTCCAGTCCTCGGCAAAGCTACCAAAACGAATATCGGGTGTATTCTCAGCCATATTATTCACCCTTTAACAGCTTTTGAAATTCGCTGAGTCCTTTCATGTCAAATTTATTTCCGGTAAGTTCATCAATGAGAGCAGACAAGGCATCTTGTGTTTCGCTTATTTGTTCTTCTATAGCTGAGTAGGTAACAGCATATTTTCCCGAAAGCACCTGAAAGTAACTGATGAGCTCCTCAATAATCGCCGTTGGCAAAGTATTTAAGTTAGAAACAAGAGGTCTTATCCACTTCAGTTCTAAGAGCTCGATAACTTGCGCATTGGACAGCCCCTCAATGGTATCTTTTGTTTTAATGTGTAGTATTTCTGCATCCCTTTTTATTTCAGCTTTAAGTATTTTTTCTTCGCCCATTAGGCGGCTTACAAGAATAATGCTACACTCAAACTCGTCTAAAGTAGCCTTGTCAATCTCCTTTACTTTTGCTGCAATTTCTTTCGTCACGAAAGCATCTTTAGCCTCGTTTAAAACATCAGATTCCTTATCTTCCTCAGAGAAAGAATCAATTATTTCAGCATACTTTTCAGATATTTCTATAATTCTGGCTTCTTTTGCTTGCAGTGCGTCGCTATCTTCTTTCAAAAGTGTTGCTTGCACAATCTCAAAGGGGATAACATGACCTATCCAACCATCTTGAATTTCAACCTCTTTGTCACCCTTTTTCTTAGTAACCATATTAGGTTCAACTTTTTTAGCAGCTTCAAATCCCTCTGTTTGAATAATTTCAAGGTCAATAGAAATCTTTGTCCATTCATCGCTTAACATTTGAAAAGCAACATATTTATCAATTAAAGGAATATCTTTAAGGCGTTCAAAAATATTATTGGCAACCTCTGTTTCCTCTTTGGAAATTTCAACAGTTTCCATTTTGTTTATTAATTCTTCATAGAGAAAATCAGGGAAACTCATAAAAGCAAAGTCGAATGTGCCTTTAAATTGTTTTACAGCAACATTATTTTCCACATCGTTTTTAACGTCATTTATGGCTACCGAAAGGTATGGCGTTCCATCGTCTGTAAATATAGCCTCATATAGCCCTGGGAGAGCTTCCCAGTACCTATCCAGTAGTAATGCTTCGCTCTTGGGAATGCCACCAAACATAGAGGCATAGATATCCCATGTTTCCGCATCATTTGCAGAATCAACGTATCTAGGAATATTTAGATTGTATTCATTTTCTCGAATGGTTTCTCTACTTACCTTCTTTGCATACTTTGGCACAACATCCGGTCTGCAAACAATCGTATCCACAATTCTTTTGATATCAGACTCACGCAGTTTATTATTCTTTCCTTCTTTGGCAAATCCTTTTGAAGCATCAATAATAAGCACATCGGTGTTATCACGTTTTTGCTTGAGTACAAGGATGATTGTCGGGATACCTGTTCCAAAAAAAATGTTAGATGGCAGACCAATAATCGTGTCAATATGGTTTTGTTCAATGAGGTTTTTTCTGATTAAGCCTTCCTCGCCACCACGGAACAATACCCCATGGGGCAAAACAATCGTCATTATGCCGCTAGGCTTTAAGTGGTATAAGTCATGCAAAAGAAAGGCATAATCTGCCTTTGACTTTGGGGCTAACCCAAACCTTTTATAACGAGAGTCGGCATCTTTGTTTGCCGGATCCCAATGTTGAGAATATGGAGGGTTGGACACAACCGCATCTACATATAACGGGTCGTATGATGCCACAGGGTCACTTTCATCAAAGTACGGCCAGTCTTCTTCCAACGTATCACCATTGCGCGTTTTAATATTATAAGGAGAAATACCCCTCATAACTAAATTCATTCTGGTCAAGTTGTATGTATTTTTCTTTAGTTCTTGTGCGTAATATTCGATTTTATCGGGATTATCAATATACTTAGCAACCGCTTGACCAATATTAATTAAGAGTGAGCCTGAGCCACTGGTAGGGTCATAAATCTTTAACTCCGTTTTACCAGAAACGTGTTCTGCTACAATTTTTGACATAAGCAGCGACACTTCATGTGGCGTATAGAATTCGCCTGCTTTCTTACCTGCATTGGCAGCAAACATACTGATTAAATACTCATAAATGAAGCCTAACACATCATAATCTTGCTTACCATCCATGGGAATATCTTTAATGAGCTGAATCAAATCGCCAATTGCTTTTGTTTGTGAAGCCGCACTATCACCAAGTTTGCTCAGACCAGTTTGCAAAGTTTCAAAAATACCATCAAAAACTTTTTTGTGCGAGTTGTTTATTAGACGGCTAAATGCAGAGAGGGCATCTCTTACATTACCAACATTAAAATCCTTCTCCATCTCAAGCCATGTGGAAAACAAATCATTGTATGCAATAAAGTAGCCGATACCTTGTTGAACAAACTTAACAGTTTCAGCATCAGCCTCTGTTACATTTTTAATATTACTGTCGGAAAAATCATTATCCTTCAGGAATTTAACTTCTTTGTCAGAGAGATATTTATAAAAAATAAAGCCTAAAATATAGTCTTTATATTCATTAGCCTCAATTTTGGAACGCATTTTATTTGCGGTTTCCCATATTTTTGTCGCAAGTTTTTGCTTGTTCATGATAATCCTCCCATAGTTTCATTTCATCGCGGTTACTTTAATGTTCGTTCATCACGTATATGTTTTTTATTCAGAGGCGCACATCTTCTCCACTTTTCTGTAGTAACATCCGACCAAAATTACTTATAAATAACCCAAACTAGAGATCCATGACTGCCCGACCATGTTGCGCTGCATAATAATCTCCCTATTTCATCAATTCCAACCTTGCCATTATACCATGGCCCATGAACATTTTTCTCAAGTCAATATTTGTTGATTGAGGCTTCTACTCACTCTAACATTTCTGCATTTTTCCCTCATGTCCTTCCAAGAAAGCAAAATAATCCAATAAAAAGCAAAAAAGCCAGACCTTACGATCTAGCAATGCAAATTCAATATAGTCCCCCACACTCTTTGACACTATAAAAAGAATATACCGCTCTACAACCCGCTCATACCAAGGCTTTCAAGAATGGTTTGAGACGAGGCCGCAAGTGCATTTTTTACGCACTAACATGAGCAATTTATGAATCACAATCATAACCGAATAACTTCTATATCCCATCCGTTATTTCTAATCTTTGTTTCTGCTCTCTGCTTCATCTGTTCAGTTAAAACAAAATAGTATTTAATCCCATTAAGTTTAGAAAGACATTGAAGGTGTTCTCTAATCCTTCTGTCAATAATTCCCACTGGTTTTTCAGAAGTGCTCGCTTCGCAATTTATTTCTAATCCTATACTTTTATTAATAATCCTTAAATCTGGTTCATCACTAAAACCGGTCTGCCTTGGATTCCATTGAATAATATATTCATTTCTGGCTTCTAGTGATATATTACGGGTTGAACTTAGCCATTTCAAACCTTTGATTAACAACCATTCATGTTGTGATTGGTTAAGACTTTCATATGATGTTGACCGGAATCGTCTTAATTCGCTGAGTTGAGCCTCAATGTCTTGCGGATTATTATTGAATACCTCAATATATTTTGACATTGCTGCTTTTACTGAAGTAAGCTCTTCATCAAGGGCTGCTTCAACACCTTCGATAGATGAAAAATCTATCATAATAAGCTCCTCCTGATCAATGAGCATGCCGTCACCGACCACTCCCGAACATAAACATTCGAACATGTTACCAAGACCGCCACCCCGGCGTGGTTCGCCCACATTGATTACACTTCGGTGGAAAAAGGCAGGAGAGATTTGGCTACAAGTAGTTATCCCTATTTGACGTTCAAGTCCTTATGTAGGGGTTTTTCGCAAACTCAGTTTCATTTGATATAGATAAAAGGAACCTGTTATAAAGTGAAATGCGTATCAAATAATGTAAAAATAGTCTCAATGTCCTCGCTAATTTCATCCTTAGTCATGTGTCTAGCAACATCGAACTTGTTACAAGAAAATTTATTGCATATATCAGTGATTATCGTCTTCCCATCACATCTCAGTAGAGCATCAGCTGCGTTGTGTCTTATAAAGGTAGCTGCATCGGAAATTGATAGACCATGCTTAGTAGAAAAGTATTCGGATACGCTTTTAATATCTGCATTAGTTGTTGCAGCCCGCGATACAGGTAAAGGTAATAAAATATAATTCTCTATATTAGTTCTTTTCCAGCATACAGCCTTGAAACTAATATCATTAAAATCCTGGCCACAACTTAAATCTTCATGCACAATATTTGGATTTTCTGCGTCAAGGTCTCTTAAACTAATAGCCTTTAAGTTAGGAATTTCATTTTTAAGAAAATCAAAGATTTTAAAGCGTTCTTTATGGGTTTCAGTTCCATAAATAAAGCAAACATCAGGTAGGGGGCGATGCAAAATACTTGACCATATGTCTAAAAAATTACGATCGCTTTCATTCTCTAGAAAGAGAATCTTACGCTTTAACTTCGCATTGTCAATGTACGGTAGATATTCGCTACCAAGGCCTAATAAAACTTCGTGCTTTTTATTATCTTCGGTCAAATATTTTAGTCTGTCTACATTGAATATATTTGTAAAATTCATTTCTTTTATTATCTTTGATGAATGAGTGGCAATAAGAATCTGACTTTTATTAGCAGGAATTAGTTCATTCAATTTTTTCAGCATTTCTCGTTGGAGTGTATTATGTAAATGTGCATCTGGTTCATCTAATAAAAGTACATCTATGTTAGAGTTCAACGCCAATGAAAAAACAGCTAACCATTGTAAAAACCCATTTCCTTGAACCATTATATCACGCACATTGTAATCTTTAACTTTCTGATATCGTTTAGTGACCTGATTATATTCACTTACATAGCTTTCAATTTTCAAATAAGTATTATAAAGTTCATTAAAATTTGATATCTTCAATTCAGTATGAAATGTCTTTCGTAATGAGTCTTGAAGAATTTCAAAAGGATCATTTCTACGCAAATCAGCTAAGTCGCTATTTTTAATCTTAGTGCGATTCCCTTTTAGTCTTTTCTTTTCTTGATTATTTGCCTCAAATAGTTCGTAAATCATATTTCGTATAACAGAACCAACTAAACCTTTACCTATTTGTTTACGCCTTTCAGCAAAAGTAACTTTTTGCTCTTTCTCAAGAATACCTGCAAAAGTTGGCATAAAAGCAATGTTAGGTATTTTTATGTCCTTGGATAAATTTGAATTTGTTGCTTTAATAAATAGTCGGTCATTTACAAGTGATAAACCCAATTCTAAATAACAATCACTATGAGTCTCTGTGTCCCATGTGCAACCAATTCTTAGAGTATACCCATCTTTATCTGCTTGAGTTTTTTGCGGTTTTAAGTTTGTCCATAAATGCTTTAGAGAAGGAATCGCTATTGGAAGGAATTCGTCAGCACTTATTCCCACACCTTGTCGGGAATATCCTTTAAATAATGATTCTTGTCCATGCTCAAGAGATAAAATAAGTTTGCAAAACTCCCAAATTGCTAACGCATGAATAATTGTAGATTTACCGGAATTATTTCCGCCAACAATCAAAGTGACGCTTTTCTGTTTAAGTTTTATTTTTTTGTCCTTAAAACGTTTAAAATTATGCAAAGTGAGTTCCTTAATCACTATTTATCCTCCTAATTATTTCAGCATCAAAATCCGACAACGAATTATACAATTAGTTATAAAATCTACTTCTAATTCAAAGTTTGCATCCCTCTACTCTTTCCACATTTTCCCGTGATTTTCCTCCTAATATCGTGGGAATAATCCAAAAAAAACAAAAAAGCCCGACCATTCAATAAAAATGATCAGACTCAATATAGTTCTCCGCTCACCACGTCACCATAAAAAGAAGATACACTTCTCAAACCCGCTCATACCAAGGCTTCCGCTTAACCCCGATATAGCACTATTACCGTCTCCACGTGCTACGCCCACGGAAACATATATCCACCGACTGTACCTCAGCCACCCGGTATTCCCCGCTCTGCAGTAGCTCTAGATCTGTCCATATCATAAAACTGGGTTAACAGATTGACAATCGTGGTCTTACCGGCGCCGGTCTCTCTCCAGCAAGGCAATAACCTCACTGGGCTTGACCTGAAAGCTGACCAGGTGAAAGGCAACCCCTCCGGCCGGATCTTTCAGTTTTTCCAGGGAATCCTCCAGATCAGCTGTTTCTTCTTCATAATCCAGGATTTCAAAAACCCGCTCAGCTCCGGCGAGGGCGGATTGGACCGTATTAAACATCCCGGCTACTGAATTGAGTGGCTGGGCAAAATGCTTGGCATAGCTTAAAAAACTGCATTTTTTATGAAACTATAGTTTTTCATCGACAATCCACGTTATAAAATGATCAACCAGTTCCTGCTTTTTCTCATCACACAGCTTGATTTTTTGATTAATTTGAGAAAGCAGGCTGTCATTCGTATGTCTGAAAATACCCAGCAGGAAATAATCCGGCGTGATGTCCAGGACCTCACATAGTTTAAGCAATGTTTCAATGCTGGGAATAGAATGATTGTTTTCTATATTGGAAATGTGGTTGTTGCTAAGTCCCGTAGCTTCTGCGACGTTATCCTGGGTCAGGTTCAACACCTTGCGTCTTTTCGCAATCCGTTCACCTAATTCTTTGTAATCAATCTCCAAATCTTATCACCCTGTTTAACTTTATCAATTATGAATATTATTCTTAACAAAGTATAAAGGTATTTATACACTTGTATTTGTATTTTTATAGACATATAATGTTATAAACACCTTTTTAGTTGGAGGGAGATGTTTTGTTTACTATCGGCATTTGCGATGATAGGCCCTTGTGTCGTCATTTATTGGAGGCATTCATTCATTTATATGAAGAAGAAAAGGGGGTTTTATTTGATATTTACCAATTTGGCAGTGGTGAAGAGCTTCTCGAAGAACTTGATAAGCAAGATATGATTTTTGACCTTCTTTTTCTTGATAATTGCATGAAAAAACTAACTGGTCTTGAAACCGCCAAACAACTACGGCAATCCGATTCCATGTCAACATGCAGCATAGTGTTTGTGACATCAGCAGATGATCACAAACAATTCATACAGGTCCAGCCTTTACAAATAGTATGCAAGCCCGGTACACAGGAGCGTATTGATGCTATATTAGACAAGGTTCTGACCAAAAAGGCGTATTCGTAAAGCTTCACGTTTCTTTACATAATCAAATTCCTCTTTTATTGCTGACTGCATTGGAGGTTCGAGCACAGAACAGAATATGTGGTCAAGCTCACTAGGGTGATTAACCTTATATAAAACAACCTGTCCCATAAATCGTAACCTTACGATTATGGGACAGGCATGGGGTGCTAAATGGACAACTTGTGACCTCAAAGTTCATTTGCGATAAGAAAGTGTAAACATATTCAGTCATTTCCTTCAGTCAATCAGGCGGTGTCCCCGAAAGTATGCTCCCTCCAGGGGGCCAGAAGATCAAAGACGATATAGGTCAGGTTTTTGCTATAATCATTGCGTCTTCTCAACCACATACAAGCCACAGATAAAATCATTAGAAACCAAGCGGCGAAGTTCCGGCTCAAGCTGCAGGCATTCCTCTCCTTTTCCGGAATCCCAAGAAGGCTGAGCGCCTGGGTATAAGTCAAATTCGTCACCAGTGACGAATTTGGTTTGCCGTCACCAGCGACACGAGCAACTCAACTCTGTTTAGCTCCTTTACGAAACTCCAGCGGCGTCAGATGCTGGCGTTGTTTAAAAACACGGGTAAAATAATTGACATCCTGAAAGCCAACCTTTCTGGCGATATCACTGACAGGCAGGGACAAGGTCTGCAATAAGCGGCAGGCTTTGCTTATTCTTCTTTTCACGACAAAATCGTTTAAGCCTTCCCCGGTCTGTTTCTTAAATAATTGAGATAAATAACTCGGAGTAAGATGAACAATCTCGGCTATATGACTCAAGGATAATTCTTCTTCTAAATGATCCTCCACAAATGCTTTCACGCGGGTAACATACGGGTTTTCGCTAAATCCATTGGCTTTAGCCCAATGAATTAAATCCTCGCCAAACTTTTCAAGCCATCTTCTTACATCAACTCGGTCAGAAGAAGCGAGATAATCAGCGATTTCTGCATAGACCATATTTGAACTACTATCAGTAACGATATCTCTATCTCTAAGGATTGCCATAGCTAATTCCAGAGCAATGACAGGTGCAAACTTATTCCTGTCATCGCTCTGAAATTTACTTAGTTGCTTTTCAACGACGTCCTTCAACTCTAGAATGACTCCGGGACAATCCACGATTTCTAACTTGCGTATCACACGGCTTTTAGCCCATTCCGGCCAACGCTGAAACGGATCTTCTGCATCCTCATCAGAACCTGAATCTGTTTGCAGAACTTCCTCAGGCCCGGATCCACAGGGAGGTTCTGCAAAACAGATCTCTTGGCCATACTTTTCCGGATGATCTAAAATCCGAATACTCTCTTGAAAGGAAAAATGCAGCAACCTGGGGTCATTATAAACACAGCCTACTCCCCAGATAACCTTAATGCCAAATTGATCGGCTAAAGTTTTCGACCAGGGAGGGATTAAATTAAAGAGTTCTGCTCTGTTTTCGGAGTAGGTGCTAGTCTTGAGAGGAACCAAAAGGGCAATCAAGTTTTCGGCAAAGGGAACTCCTAAAACCCAATCAGGAAGCTGATCCTCCAAGTAATCCCAGATCTTCTCCCTGAATTGGTGCTTCCAGCGTTCACTTTTATCACATGTTAAGGCGTAGTAATTATCTAACCTAAGAGCGATAGCTACTTTAGGCATAACCGAAATATTGATCGAATCCATCCGTTCCCAGATCGCCTTGACATTCTGGAGATTACCAAGAAGTAAATCATAGACAAACTGCCGCTTCGCATAATATATTAACGTTTTCCACTGCTCTTCTGAGATATACGGCATGTCTAACCCCCCTGTTACAGTTCCTTACCTCTTATCATCCCATGGTCGAAGCCCAAGTCTCTGGGAAGCTTGAATAGCTCCCTCATAACCGGCATCTGCATGCCGGATAATTCCCATGCTGGGATCAGCCTTTAAAACGCGATTTCCCCGTCGTTCAGCCGAATCGGTTCCATCAATAATTACCGTCATCCCGGCATGGATTGATTCCCCAATACCAACACCGCCGCCATGCTGCAGACTAACCAGGTCTGCCCCACAGGTGGCATTGGTCAGCGCATTTAGGATCGGCCAATCGGCAATGGCATCACTGCCGTCAAGCATCCCCTCGGTTTCTCGATGGGGCGCAGCGACGGAACCTCCGTCGAGATGATCACGGGTTACGGCTATGGGGCCTGACAATTCTCCGTTGCGTACAAGTTCGGAAATCATTTCCGACAAGGCAATACGCTGGGTGTAATTCAGCCAGCACCCCCGTGCGGGTAAGCCCTGGAAATGTACTCTTTCCTGAACAAATCGAATCCAACGCGCCAGGTGCTCCTCTTCCGGCCAGCGCTTGAGCAAGGCCTTATCTAAGCGGTAAATGTCTTTAGGGTTTCCCGACAAAGCCACCCAACGGATAGGGCCTTTGCCAACACTTAATACCGGCCTCAGAAAAGCATTAACAAAGGAGGGGATGCTCCAGATATCCTTAACCCCCGCTTTTTCCGCCTGCCCGCGGATGTTATTGCCATAATCGAAAACAATAGCTCCTTTTTGGGCAAATTCCAGCATTGCTTGTCCATGCCGGGCAATCGAGTCAAGAGACATTGCCAGATAGCGCTCAGGATCTCTCAGCCTAAGCTCAATAGCTTTTCCCGGAGACAAGGATGCCGGAATATATCCCGCAAGCAAATCGTGAGCAGCTGTTTGATCTGTTACAACATCCGGAAGCTTATTTTCTCTCAGGCACTGGGGATAAATTTCGGCGGCATTTCCCATTAAAGCGATAGAAACCGGCTGTCCGTTATCGGCATATTCCCTTGCTAACTGCCAGGCCTTTTCTAAAGAATCTGTAGCCACTTCAACCTGGCTGTTGCGCAGACGACGAATTACTTTATCAGGGTTAACCTCGACAATAATAGCGACACCGCCGTGCATTTCCACAGCCAGGGGCTGAGCCGAACCCATCCCGCCTAAACCTGAACTTAAGACAATTTTACCTTTTAAAGAACCATTAAAATGTTGATCAGCCAATTCCCCAAATGTATCACAGGTTCCCTGCAGAACCCCTTGCATACCGATATAGGCCCAAGAGGCTGCTGTGGATTGACCGTACATGGTCAGTCCACAGCCCTCTAAGCGTCTGAATTCTTCCCAAGTTGCGTGGCTTGGCACAAGATGAGAAGAGGTGACGAGGACTCGGGCCGCTTCTGGATGGCTTTGAATAACCCCCACTGCCTTACCTGATTGAATCAGGAGAGTCTCGTCATCCTTCAGATTTTTGAGAGCATGAATTATTGTATCTAAGGATTCGACATTGCGCGCCGCTTTTCCTGTGCCTCCATATACAAGCAAATCCTGCCATTTCTCTGCTACATCGGGGTGAAGCACATTGAGCAGCAACCGATAAATTCCCTCCTGAGACCAGCTCCGGCAGGACATCTTTCCTAATTCTATCTCTATCGGCCTATGCATTGCGCATTCCCCCATTCACAATCTAAAGATCTAAACAATTATGCCGTTTTTAATGACTGTTTCAACCGGATTGACCCCAAAATGATAAGGCAAGTAGTCGATGTTCGGTACATCAAGGATTAAAACATCCCCCTGCTTGCCAACCTCAAGACTTCCTACCGTGTCTGCCTTGCCAATGGCATGAGCGGCATTAATCGTTGCAGCGGTTAAAGCCTCTTCCGGGGTCAAGCGCAAGTATAAACAGGCTAAGGTTAAAACAAAGGGCATGGATTCCGTTGGTGAAGAACCTGGGTTACAATCTGTCGCTAAAGCAATCGCCATCCCTAGGCCAATCATGTCCCTGGCCCTGGCATAGGTATTATTAGCGAGATTAAAGGAGGTTGCCGGCAAAATGACCCCGATGACATTGTTCTTGGCCATAGCGGAGATGCCCTCGTCGGAAGCCTTCAGCAAATGCTCTGCACTGACCACTTGCAGTTGTCCGGCTAACTCCGCACCGCCGGCACTCTCCAGTTCGTCAGCATGGATTTTAAGTTTGAATCCTTGTTTACGAGCTTCCCGCAGGATTCGCTCACTTGAGGCGACACTAAACACCCCGGGCTCGCAAAACACATCACAATACTCTGCTAAATTTTCTTGAGCAACCTTATGCAGAACGTCCTTAACCAGCCACTCTGTAAAGCTTTCTTCACTATATTCAGGTGGTACAGCATGGGCCCCCATAAAAGTCGCTACCAAATCAATGGGCTGTTCAGCATTTAGTTCATGAATCAGCCTCAGAGCCCTGAGTTCTTCCTGAAGAGACAAGCCATAACCGCTTTTTACTTCGGCTGTCGTTGTCCCAAGGCTCAACATGGTACTCAGCCGTTTCATGGTCTGGGCTTTAATCTCCTCATCACTAGCCTGAGTTGTCTTGCGAACCGTGGAAAGAATGCCGCCTCCTTGCTTTAGAATGTCCAGATAAGGAACTCCCTTGATTTTTAAAGAAAGTTCATGTTCCCTCGATCCAGCGTAAAGCGCATGAGTGTGGGGATCAACAAAACCTGGGGCGACAAATTTCCCCTGAGCATTGAGGCATTGGGTGGCCGAACCAACCCAACCACTCTCTTCGACGTCCGAAGTCTTACCGACAGCGACGATCTTTCCGTCATAAATAGCCAATGCCCCATCTTCGATGAGTCCGGCGTTGGCCATTTCTTTTCCTTGAGCAGGTTTGGCCGAATGCCCACCTACAGTCGCCAAATAATTTGCTGAGTGAATAAAAAGGTCAGCAGATGGCACAAAAATCCCCTCCCTTACCCTAAGTGACTAGAAATTATAGACTCGCTTTTCGAGAATTTGTTCCGGAGAAAACCCTTTAAGATTCAAATAATATTCTGCCGCACTAAGCATGGAATTTAAAGGAACCAGCCCGACGATTTCGCTGCCAACCACCGGCACTCCGTAATGAGCTGCCTCATTTTTGATAAAGTCAAAGGCTCGATACAGCGGCGTAGCCTCGGTATTGACCATATTCATGGAGACTTGCACCATTCCATCTTCTGAGAGATCAACCCCTAAGGCTTTGACGTTAACAAACCCTCCGGAACTTCCCCGAATCCCTTTGGCAATGGCTTTGGCTATCTCCATATTCGTCGTGCCCAGATTGACATTAAAGGCCACCAGGGGCGGACGTGCTCCAATAATCGTGGCACCTGCTTTGCCTACAACACTCGGCCCAAAATCCGGTGTTCTCTTTGGTTCTGTAATCGTCTCCTTGAGTCCTTCATATTGTCCTCTTCGGACATCGGCCAGATTTTTTCGTTCTGGTCGAGTCGCTGCGTGTTCATATAAATACACGGGAATACCTAGTTCCTCACCGACTCGTTTCCCCAAACTGGCAGCCAGCTCCACACATTCCTCCATGGTTACACCCTGTACCGGTACAAATGGTACAACATCCGTTGCCCCCATGCGAGGATGTTCTCCCTGATGTTGATCTAAATCAATCATTTCTGCCGCTTTACAAATTAATTTCCAAGCAGCTTCTTTGACTCCTTCCGGTTCGCCGATGAAGGTAATCACCGTCCGATTGTGATCCGCATTACTCGAATAATCAAGCAGGAGGACTCCCGGCACTTTCTTGATTTCTGCAATAATTTCTTCAACAACATCTAAGCGTTTGCCTTCACTGATATTAGGAATACATTCTACTATTTTTGCCACGTCCCGGACCTCCTAAATTAATTCAGACCTTTATAGACCTGTTCTTTTATATTGAGGGAGAGTTTTTTGCCGTCTGCTCTCATTTGAAAAACTGTTGACCGAAACTGTTGAGCTCTCTCCTCAGTTTTAAGACCTTGGGCATTGATTTGGATATTATAAAGAGCACCCTCTAAACCACTTTCCAACATTAAGGCAGCAACTCCCAGATCACTTAAAGCATTGGGATTGCCTTTTGCCAAAAGCACAGGAATCTTCTCTAGGCCTTCCAAACATAAGCTTGCCGTCTTCTGAGGAATTTCCGCCGCTTTAATTGTGGCCAGTTCGAGGGCCTCCCTCCGGGCAGCCTTTTCCTCTTCTGTGCTTTTCGGAAGTCCAAGGGCATCCATTACCCCATAAAAGCCTTGGGTATCTTCGTCAACAAGCGCCAGCAAGGTCTCCATTCTCTTTTCTGCTGTCTGCATGAGGGCTGATACTTCCTCTTTGACAGCTTTAAATTTTTCCCGGCCCACTGTCAGCCGACAAACCATAGCCATTAAGGCAAACCCTTGTGCTCCGGCATAGGCAGCCACACTTCCTCCGCCAGGAGCCGGCGATGAAGATTCCACTTCATCCACAAAACCTTTAAGACTTAGTTCTACTAAGGACATGATCAAATCCCTCCAAACTTAGCATTTGCCTTTAAACATCTCTTCAACCAAACGATTCACCAATTCCTCTCGGGGAATAAAGGGCAGGGTTATATGCCCTTGGCCTTGATAATTGGCATTAAACTCGATACTTGTTTCCAGTGAATTTTGGTTTCTCGCCCAGGAACGGCGGGCAACTCCGCCCATCACATCCCATAAAATAGCTGATTTGATCACCTTATCGACCCGTTCACTGCCATCAAGTACTAGACCAAATCCACCGTTGATGGCTTTGCCGATACCAACGCCGCCTCCATTATGGAGGGAGACTAAACTCATGCCGCGGGCAGCATCTCCGGCAAAACTTTGTACGGCCATGTCAGCCATGACGTTACTGCCATCTTTAATATTGGCTGTTTCTCGAAAAGGTGAATCCGTGCCGCTGACATCATGATGATCTCTCCCCAGCATAACCGGCCCAATGTCGCCTTTTCTGACCATCTCATTAAATCTTAGGGCAATCTTAATCCTGCCTTCAGCATCTTGATAGAGAATCCTGGCTTGAGTTCCTACCACTAGCTTGTTCTTATCGGCATCCCTGATCCAGACGTAGTTGTCGCGATCCTGACCTCGACGCTCGGCATCAATGCTTTCCATCGCTGCTTGATCGGTCTTCAGCAAGTCTTCCGGCTTACCGCTTAAGCAAACCCAACGGAAGGGCCCATAGCCATAATCAAAGAGCTCAGGCCCCATGATGTCCTCGACATAGGAGGGAAAGATAAATCCATCCTTTTCATCAATACCATTTTTAGAAATCTCTTTAACTCCCGCATCATAGATCGCCTTCATAAAGGAGTTGCCATAGTCAAAAAAGTAAGTGCCTTGATCAACCAAGGTTTTGATCAGCTCGTAATGATGTCTTAAACTAACATCAACAAGTTCATGGAATTTCTCTCGATCTGTGGTTAATAAATTGGTTCGCTGTGCAAAGCTTATCCCTTGCGGGCAATATCCCCCTTCATAGGCCACGTGACATGAGGTTTGATCGGAGAGAAGATCTACTTTAATCTTGTTTTTAACGACATACTCTAAGAGATCGACGACATTGCCATGATAAGCAATGGAAATCGCTTCTTTTTTAGCCAGATATTCCTGGGCAATCGCAAAGACCTCGTCTAAATCCTTGGATACACGTTTTACCCAGCCTTGATTATGCCTTGTTGTAATCCTTGATTCATCAACTTCAGCAATAATTCCCACACCACCGGCAATCTCCACAGCCTTAGGCTGAGCACCGCTCATACCTCCTAAGCCTGAGGAGATAAAGAGGTAGCCGGTAATATCTCCATCACTCGGCACACCCAGTTTCATTCTCCCGGCATTGAGCAAGGTGTTAAAGGTTCCATGGACAATACCCTGGGGACCAATATACATCCAGCCCCCGGCTGTCATCTGCCCATAATTGGCGACTCCCATTTGTTCGGCAATCTCCCAGTCATTCTGGTTATCAAACATCCCGACCATGAGCGCATTCGTAATGATCACCCTTGGAGCTTCAGGCCGGGAAGGAAACAGTCCCAGGGGATGACCCGATTCAACCACCAGGGTTTGTTCGCTGGTGAGAACTTCAAGATACTTTTTAATCAGACGGTACTGCAGCCAGTTTTGACAGACACTGCCGGTCTCACCGTAAGTAACGAGTTCATAGGGATAAAGAGCTACTTCAAAGTCCAGATTATTTTCAATCATCACTTGAAAGGCTTTTCCTTCAAGACAATTTCCCTTATATTCATCAATTGGTTTACCGTATAGACGCCCTGCGGGGCGATAACGATAAGCGTAGATTCTGCCTAGAGTGTGCAGTTCCTCCAGAAATTCTGGGGCCAGCTTTTCGTGCAGCTCTTCCGGAACATAACGCAACGCATTTTTCAGGGCAACTTTCGTCTGTTCAGGCGTAAGATTAAACCCTCTATCTGGAGCTCTTCGAATGCCTTCAACGAATTCGGGCATTTCAGAATAATCTATGTCAAGTTTTATGGTCATCGCTTTAGCTATATCTAGATTTGAAATCATATCTTTTCCTCCTATGATTTATATTAAAGACCCAGGTATGCCTTCATAACGCCCGGATCATGAGCAAGTATATCCGTCGATCCTTGTAAGACAATTTTGCCGTTTTCCATGACATAACCGCGCCCAGCAAGGCCCAGGGCCATCTTGGCATTTTGTTCAACCAGCAGAATCGTAAGCTTCTCCTCTTCATTAATGCGTTTTAAAGTTTGAAAGATCGATTTAACCACAATGGGAGCAAGGCCCATGGAAGGTTCATCCAGCAGGAGCACCTTAGGAGATAACATCATGGCCCGGCCAATAGCCAGCATCTGCTGCTCTCCGCCGCTCAGAGTACCAGCCATTTGCTGTTTGCGTTCCAAAAGTCGCGGGAAGAGAAGGAATACTTTTTCCTTTAACCTTTGCAGCTCTGCTTTAGAAATACTGCGCGTATAAGCACCAAGGGAAAGGTTGTCGTTGACACTTAATCTGGGAAAAACATGTCGGCCTTCCGGCACAAGAGCTAAGCCGCGTCGAACCAGCCTATGAGTGGGCTGATTGGTAATCGTTTCTCCCAAGTATTCAACCCTGCCGGCTTTGACTCGTTCTAAACCTAGGATTGCCTGCAAAGTGCTGGTCTTTCCGGCTCCGTTAGCTCCGATTAAGGTAACAATTTCTCCATTTTCTACATCCAGGTCAATCCCCTTAACTGCCTCTACTGAGCCATAGGAAACTTCGAGTCCCTTGACGGCGATTTGCTTACTCATCGTCCCCCTCCTTCCCTAAATAAGCTTCGATAACGAGGGGATTCGTCTGAATCTCTTGAGGGGAACCGGAGGCTACTTTTTCTCCATGGTCAAAAACGATCAGTCGTTCGCAGAGATTCATAACCAAATGCATATTGTGTTCAATGAGTACGATGGTTTTATTATGTGATTTCAGATAGCGCACTAAACTCATGATTTCTTCGACTTCTTCAGCATTCATCCCAGCTGTGGGTTCATCTAACAGGAGCAGAGCAGGATAGATTGCCAAGGCTCTGGCAATCTCCAGTTTACGCTGCTGCCCATAAGAAAGAACACCGGCAGGCTGGTGCGCATAATCCTGCAATCCCACAAGCTCAAGCTGTTCCATGCTCTCCTGACGGACACGTTTTTCTTCATCCCTGACTCGTTTACCTTTCAAGATGGCCCCCCATAATCCCGCTTTGCCCCGGGTATAGGAGCCTAGAAGGACGTTCTCGAGCACCGACAGACTGGACAATAAGCGTATATTTTGAAAGGTTCTGGCTATTCCGGCCTCGGCCATTTGATAGCCTTTAAATCCATGAACCCTTTGATTTTGAAAGATAATTTCCCCCGCCGTAGGCTGGTACAAACCGGAAATCAGATTAAAAAATGTGGTTTTCCCTGCGCCGTTAGGGCCAATTAAACCCAGGATCTCCCCGGAGTCAACGTGCATGTCAACCTGAGATACGGCGGTTAAACCTCCGAAGGTTTTAGTGAGTTTTTCGGTTTCCAGCAGCCTCATGCTTTGGCCCCCCCTTCTTCAGCCACTTTTTGGCATACCGATCGCGAATCGCTTTACTCCGCCCGAACAATCCTTGGGGCCGGTAACGCATCAATATAACCAGAAGAAGTCCATAAATGAGCATTCGGTAATCCGCAAGAGGACGTAAAACCTCTGGGGCAAGGGCGAGCAAAATTGCTCCGGTGACAGCCCCGGGAATACTTCCCAAACCACCCAGGACAATCATACTTAAGATCGTAGCCGATTCATTGAACCCAAAAGAATCCGCACTAATAAACGTGGTGTAATGAGCAAATAAACTTCCTGCAACCCCTGCATAAAGTGCTCCTAAGGCAAAGGCTAAGACCTTGAGGCGAGTGGTATTAACCCCTAAAGCATCGGCGACCAATTCATCCTCACGGATGGCAAGCCACGCCCGGCCAACTCTGGAGTTTAGCGCTCTCCAAGCAACAAAGGCCGCCAGAGCAACAAACAGCCAGGTCATAACGGCAAACGAAAAATTGGACATAGGCTCTCCAAATAACTCAGGCTGAGGAATACTGCCCAAACCGAGAGCACCGCCAGTAATCTTTAAATTGTTGGCTAGAGATTGAAAGATCAAGCCGAGGCCTAAGGTTACGATGGCCAGGAAGTCTTCCTTCACCCGCAAACTTGGCAAGCCGAGAACAATCCCCGTACACCAGGTTACGATGGCCGCTGCAGGCAAGGCTAACCAAAAGATCAAATGCCCCTGCAGGCTTAATATGGCTGAAGTGTAAGCCCCAATTGCATAAAAAGCAGCATGACCAAGAGAAACTTGTCCGGCAAAACCTGTAACAATATTGAGTCCCAGGGCCAAAATGACATAGATTCCTACGATGACAACGATCCCCAGGTAATATGGGTTGAGGATACTATCCAAACTATCTCACCTACACTTTCTCAATCTTCTTGCCAAAGAGCCCGGTAGGTTTGATAAGTAAAACCAAAATCAAAATCACAAAGGCGATGGCATTCGCATCGATAACAGTCTGTACATAACCTGCACCCAGAGATTCTATAACTCCTAAAAACAAACCGCCGATAATCGTTCCCGGAATACTGCCTAATCCTCCAAGAACAACCACTGAGAAAGCTTTAAGACCCGGCATCGATCCCATTGTGGGATAAATTGCATTGAAATACAAGGCAACGAGAGTTCCCGCCGCAGCGGCCAAAGCTGAACCTAAAAAGAAGGTTAAAGCCACCATACGGTTGATATCGATCCCCATCAGCTTAGCCGCTTTCATATCTTGGGAGGTAGCGACTAATGCTGTCCCAACTTTCGTGCGCTTAATTAAAATTTGTAATAAGCCTACCAAAACAACGGCTGTGACCAGTATGTATATCTGAAAATTAGTAATGGATAGACCATTGCCCAATCCATAGGTTTTCGAACTTAGGTTTACGTTAGGGAAAGGTCTCGTTTGAGCACCGAAAAACAAGCGAAATAGATTTTCTAAGATAATCGTAATTCCTATTCCGCTGATAAGTATGTTGATCGGGTGGGCATTGCGCAAAGGACGATAGGCTATTCTTTCGATTAATATTCCAACCAACCCCGCCAACACCATTGCCAGCAAAAACGCGAGAGGGAAAGGCAACTTTAGATAGATAATAGCGACCATCGAACTGAAGGCTCCAACCATATAAACAGTACCATGAGCAAAATGCAGTAAGTTCAGAATTCCATAAACCATCGTTAACCCTAAGGCAATTAAAATGTAAGCACTGCCCAGGGTAAGTCCATTCAAAATTTGCTGCCAAAACATTTGTGCCATCCGCCTTTCGGGTTAAAAGGGGAGGTTACCCTCCCCCTCTCTAAACTTATTTACTTCGTGGAAATCGATTTTACAAAAACAAATTTTCCTTGATCTACTTTTACGAAAATGACCGGTTTGACTGCTTCATGTTGAGCATTGAAAGAGATATTACCTGTTACCCCTTCAAAATCTTTCGTTTGGGATAAACCTTTGGCGATCGATTCCGTATCGGAACCTGTCTTCATTGCTTGGGCAATTAATTCAACGGAATCATACGTTTGGGCGGCTGTCATATCTGGATCTTCTTTGAATTTCTCTTTGTAGGTTTTAACAAAGTTCTTGACAACATCTCGAGGTTCATCGCGATTAAAAGGCGTCGTGAAGGTAACCCCTTCCGTGGATGCTCCACCGAGTTCTATTAATTTTGGCGAATCAAAGCCATCGGAACCGAGAACTGGAACGTTGACACCTAGTTGTTTTGCTTGTTGACAAATTTGAGCTGCCTCATTATAGTATCCTGCCACATAGATGGCATCAACCCCTGCACCCTTAATAGCGGTAAGAAGTGGGTTGAAGTCTTTGTCCCCAGATTTAAAGGAGCGACTAACTGGAACACTGCCCCCTAATTCTTTGACTTTAGCCGTAAATGCTTGTTGGATACTAACGCCGTAATCGTTGTCTTGAGACAGTACCGCGAATTTCTTTAAGCCCAATTCACTCTGAGCATATTCAGCCATGGCATCCCCTTGCACATCAGCCGTATAGATAGCTCTGTAAATATAGTCGCCGCCTTTCGTGATATCCGGGTGAACTGCATAAGATACCACCATTGGAACTTTACTCTTTTGCACTATAGGATTCACCGTTTTTGTTGGTCCGCTATAAGAACCGCTGACTAAAGCCGAGACTTTTTCTTGTTCAATCAGTTTCTGCACAGCATTCAGAGCATCTTTACTTGAAGCCTGATCATCTTCAGCCACTAGCTGCAATTTGACACCTTTAACTCCACCTTGAGCATTGATTTGGTCAACGGCTAGTTCTGCTCCATTTTTGGCATGTACTCCGTCTGTAGCAGCGTCTCCAGAAAGTGGACCGAAGAAGCCGATTTTTACGACTTTATCTCCTCCTGCTGCAGCCCCTGTTGTCGTACTTGAAGCGCCACACCCTGCTACGACAAGCATTGTTGCCAAACAGATGGCCCCAATACCCGTTAAGCGTTTCCCGATGGTTTTTTTCATAAATGTAAACTCCTCCCTCTTACTTGTACTTTAGGCATTATTATTGTTAATATTTAGATTTTTTACAAACTTCTCCTCTAGATTATTTCTTGTTACATTAGCATTTTGTTAAGACTGTTCAATAATTTCAATTCGAGAAGCTACCTGTTCTAGATCATAAGAGGTTTAGCAATAATAAAGCAAAGAGCCTACCCACGTTGGGGAGACTCCTTGCTTTATCCAGCCTTTAAGACCCCCACTTCTATAAGTGGGGGTGGGACCTTCGTAAACTTCAGGTGGGGTAGAGTCCAGCCTTCGCCGCGAAGTGTTCCTTTTGGGATCAGCGGCTACGGCGAAACCCTCCACTGGAGGCTTTCGTATCTGAAGCCCCGATTTTCAGCTTTAGCTGAACGAGTTCACTAACGCAAATCCCGTTAACCTTTAGTGTCCAAAGGAACGTGGGGCTGTGCTGCCATCTGCCTTCGGCTTGCAAAGCACTTCGACGATTTCATAATCTTCGGAACCCAGGCCAAAATCAGCCATTGCCCTCACCTGCAGATAGGGATCTTTACCATGGATCTTCAGAAACAGATGCTCTGCTGACGTCAGTTCCTTCTCTCCCGCTTTCGAGTCACGGATAACCTGAGCTTGATTGATCAAATCCAGGGTAGCTTTTTCGATAGCTACGATATCATCTGAAACCAATACCCCAATGTCGGGAATCAAAGGGGCATCGGCCATGGGCATGCAGTCACATTCCGGCTGGACTTCTGTTACAAAGTTAATGTAGAGAACCTTGCCTTTGTTAAAGGTATTCAGGACGGTTGCCGCTGCCTCTGCCAGAACTTTTTGAAAGAGTTCAATGTTAAGAGGCAACACCAAAGCACCTTCAGTACATACTCTAGCACACCGACCGCAACGGGCGCATTTTTGCTGGTCTATAACTAACTTATCATCCTGATCAAAGGAAATGCTCTCATGAGGACAGGCGCCCACGCATTGTAAACAGTGACTGCATTTTTCTGAAGTCCAGTTTAGTTCCGCATTTTGGAGAAAATGCATCCGCCCCCGCTGATGAACCCCATTTCGATCCTTGAAGGCAATTCCGCCCATCCCAAGATTTTTCACGGCTCCCCCATAACCGCTGGCAATATGACCTTTACAATGGGATAAAACGATCATCGCCGGGGCGTCATGTATAGCAGAGGCAATCCCGATTTCCCCAAGAATCGGACCGCTCGGCATCATCACGGAGTCACTTCCGAAGACCCCATCAGCCATAATCACTGGAGCTCCTGTCGAAAGTTCGTTAATCCCATTAGCGCTTGCTACGCGGAGATACTCTAAGCCAGGAATACGCACGGTATCCGTTACAAACGGGTCTCCTCCAGCATTCTTTAGAGAGTCCACCAATTTCCTAATAAATGCTGGTCGTACAACTCTGTAGGCCCCCTGTGAGCCCAGGTGCATTTTTATCGGTACGTAGTCTCCCTTTGCCACGTAGTTCTTTAGATTTACTCGGTTGAGAATTTCCTCAAACTTGCCGAGAAAGCCGTAATCATAATCAAAAAACTTGGCACGAGCACTGGCAAAATAAACTATTGATTTAGCCATTGTTTCTCCTGGTGAAACCAGGATCTTCACTTCCTTTCAAGAGTAAAAACTAATTATACCTTAATGCTGATTAAGTCAAAATTCATCTTTCTACATTTAACCAATTTTACCATTTAAGCTTGGCCTTGCAACTCTCCAAGGGCGCACACAATCTTCCTATAATCTGACCAACCGATTTCAGTGTCCGAAGAGACTCTTCCCCCTGAAGCTCACGCACGATGGACTTGTAAACTCTTTACAAAAAACTTCGTAACCTTTTCGAGATATTGATCTGGCAAAACACTGTAAGCTCCTACGTGTTTTGCCCCAGGCACGACCCAATACTCATCCTTTGGGTTGTTGACTTTTTCCCAAAGTTCTTTTGAATTTTCCATTGGGATCTTGTCATCAGCATCACCAGCAATAAAAAGAATCGGCCTCTTATCAAATTTTTCAATCTCATGAACAGGGCTCACATTTTCGGGCGTGATCCCTGTCAAGACCGGGATTTCGCGAAGAATTAGCGGGGTAAAAGGAACATTAGGTAACTTCGTCCAGGTTGGCATATTGACTTGCAAGTATTCTTTAAGGTCGGCAAATGGGCTATCGAGGACAACCGATTTAATTTCAACCTCATTGGCTGCTACCACCGCCGCCGTAGAAGCTCCCATAGAATAGCCGATAATGCCTATGTTCTGATATCCCAGTCTTTTAACATAATCAATTGCTCCCTGAAGGTCGCGTTGCTCAAAATCCCCGACAGAGACTAACGAACCTTCCGATTCACCTGAGGCACGGAAATCAAACATCAAAACACTAATTCCTTGTTGGACAAGCGCTTGCGTCACAGGGAAGGACGGTTTCTCCTTTGTCCTACTTCCCGCATAACCATGAGCCTGGATCACAACAGCTTTTGCATTTTGAGCAGGAATATACCATCCAGACAATTTTATGTTATCTTCACGACTGGCAAATATGACATCTTGATAGGTTAAGCCAAATTCACTCGGCTTACTAACTACTGGTTCTCGAATAGGATGAGTGAGAAGCCAACCTACAAAGCCTGAAATTCCAATACACCCCAGCACCGCTATACTCACAAACCCAATGAATCCTAAAAACAGTCGCTTTCTCCACGGTTTCTTCGTTTCAATTATTATTGGGCTAGTATTTCCGTCCCGAAGCTCCGCACCTAAATTGTCCATCAAGATACCTTCTTCCACGGTAGAATAATGCTCAAATTGGTTCGATTCTAACTCGGGTCTCGTAATATGGCGCCCCGTTTCCCACTTTACTGACGATATCACGGGTCAGAAGATTGGCACTGCTGCCGGATTTAAGCCAACGACCACGGGGAAAAATAATTGTATCCTGCCTTTGCTCGCTGTCCAGCTTGAGGCGAGCCTTTGTTGCTCCCACATTACTGATTACCCGAACAGTCTCTCCATCCGCCAGGTTCAGCTTAGCTGCCTCCTTAGGGTGGATCCGAATCACAGTCAATTCATCCTGCTCGGCAGGGGTCATTTCTGAGCACAACCACTCGTAAGATGAAACGGACATTAATTGATAGGGATAACTTTCTTTGCTCTCTAGGCAACTCGGCCGATTAAATTCTGTCATAAATTGAAACTTGCCTGAAGGGGTTGCAAATTTTCGATCAGTGTAGGGAACCATTGGGGCCCCAGGCAACCTCACCGGACCTGCCCACAGTTCCTCTAACGTAACACCTTGCCTCAGCAAGGGCGCCGTCAACAGAGTAAGCCATTCTTCAACGCTGCGCTTAAAATCCGGTCCGAAGGGAAAATGCGCGGCCAAACTCTGAAACAGTTCAAAATCGGACCGACTTTCCCCTTGGGGAGGGATAGCTTGGTTAACCGGTCCCACATAGTTGTGTCCATAGCTGGCCACGATGTCCTGCTCTTCCAAAAAAAGTAGTGCTCGGCAAGAAGATATCAGCCTGCTCAGCCGTATCATCCAGAAAATGTCCGGCTACTACAACAAAAGGCACCTGGGCAAAGGCGGCCGCCACTTTTCCAGAATTGGGTGCCATACATAACGGATTACCAGCTGTAATGAAAATCATTTGGATCGATGGAGCCTGAGCTTTCAAGATTTCTTCCCCAATGAGCGGCATCAACAGCTTCCTCCTGTTCGGATGGAGACTGTCTCCGACCCAGTCCAGATCGTACGGTGCATACTCCTCGAATCCCTGACTAACTCCACCACCTTTCACTCCGATCAAGCCGGCGAGCGCCCCTAAAGCATCGATGCTCCGAATCATATGATGCGCGTATTCCCAACGGTGCAATCCCCAGCCAAGTAATATCCCCGTTGGCTTCTGCTCCAGCAGAACATCCGCTAGTAACTCGATCTGCGGCACTGGAACATCACAAGCCTGAGCCAATTCTTGGAGGGTGAACGAATCCAAGATCCGTTGGAAATCACAAAATCCCCGGCTATGGGACTCGATAAACTCACGGTCCTCACGTCCCAGTGCTAAAATTTGCTTTGCTGCTGCCATTGCCAAGAAAGCATCTTTGCCGGGTGCAGGCTGAATATGCACATCACATATTCGCTTGCTTTCCGACGCCACAGGATCGATTAAGATGACTGAACCGCCCTGACGTCGAATCCTAGCAATTACTGGCAGAAGATAAGGATTGGTAGCTACCGGATTTCGCCCCCAAAGAACTAGTGAATTGCTGTGCTCATAGTCCAAGGGATCATGAGAGATGCGGCAACCGAAGTCTAGATTTTGCGATGCTTGACCTGTACCACCGCACAATGTTCCGTAAGTACCGGTTACTCCACCCAACAAATTAAAAAATCGTTCGTTTAATAGACGCAAGGCCGTACGCTGAGCAAAACCCCGGTAATATAGAATAGCTTCCGCGCCATACTGGTCCTTGACCTCATTCATGCGCCCGGCAATTTCATTCAGCGCACTGTCCCAAGTGATCCTTTGCCAGACTCCGGTTTTACGGTTATGACGCAGTGGCGTCAAGATCCGTTCTGAACTATAGGCCCGCCGCACAAATTCTTTGGCCTTATGACAAGCCACGCCTTGACTAAGGGGATGGCGTGGATTCCCCCCCAGAAAAACTACCCGTCCCTGGTCCACCTGGGCAATCAAACCGCAGGTGTTTGGACAATCTCTGGTACAGGTAGTAACCACTTCTCGTGCCATTCGACTACCATCCCCTTTCTCAGTTTATTTAAGCACCAAGCATCTATTCTTGATAATGAAAGGGCAAACTAATTAAACTACAGTCAAAAATGCTTAAATTGGTAGTATAAGTTTATCATGTTTCCAGCCTCTCCCCAAGTAGATTACTTGGGTGTGACAAAACTGGGTATAGACTCCTTGATCTGTTTCTGATACATTAAAAACCGTATGAATTAATTTTGAACTATAATGCCGTTGTCTTGCTATGACGAATAATTTTCTGGAAATGATGATTAAACTATTCAGTAGCATGATTATCAGCTAACTATGAAAGGTGGTGGTTTTTATGCATTCACTTTGGCAAGGTAAGGCACCCATTTACGAAGCACTGCAAAAATACAAATCCATCCGGGTAGTACCGTTTGACGTGCCAGGACATAAGCAAGGCAGAGGAAACCCCCAGCTCACAGAATTTTTGGGGGAAAAGTGCCTTACGGTGGATGTTAATTCCATGAAGCCACTTGATAATCTGGTCCATCCCGTCTCCGTAATCAAGGAGGCCGAGGAGCTAGCTGCGGATGCTTTCGGTGCCCAACATGCGTTTTTCATGGTCAACGGTACCACGGCCGCTGTCCAGGCAATGATTATGAGCGTGTGCAAACAGGGGGATAAAATTATCATGCCGCGCAATGTCCACCGGAGTGCCATTAACGCCTTAATTATCAGTGGAACAATTCCTGTTTATGTTAATCCCGGTGTTAATAAACGGTTGGGAATACCTTTAGGCATGTCAGTCAGTGAGGTCAAGAAAGCCATCGAGAAGAATCCGGATGCTAAAGCAATTTTCATTAATAATCCTACGTACTATGGTATTTGTTCCGATTTAAGGTCCATTACCGAGCTTGCCCATCGCCATAATATGTATGTCCTTGTAGACGAAGCACATGGTACTCACTTTTACTTCGGTGAGAATCTGCCCGTTAGTGCAATGGCGGCAGGAGCCGATATGGCGGCGGTCAGTATGCATAAAACAGGCGGATCGCTGACCCAGAGTTCATTTTTGCTCATTAGTAACCGTCTCAGCACAGGTCATGTGCGACAAACAATTAACCTAACCCAGACCACCAGTGGCTCCTATTTACTCTTGTCTTCTCTGGATATTTCCAGACGCAACCTGGCTCTGGACGGCAAAAACATCTTCAAAAAAGTATCTGCACTTGCTCATTATGCACGTGAAGAAATCAATAAAATTGGCGGATACTACGCTTTTTCCACAGAACTAATTAACGGAGATTCTGTGTTCGATTTTGACCACACCAAGCTTTCTGTCTATACGAGAGAAATAGGACTGGCAGGAATTGAGGTTTATGACATCCTCCGAGATGATTACGGAATTCAGATTGAGTTGGGTGATATAGGCAATATCCTGGCCATCATCTCTGTTGGAGACCGCGAACTGGCCTTGGAACGGCTTGTGTCTTCCCTGTCTGAAATAAAAAGACTTTATATGAAGGATAAAGCCGGCATGCTTGATCACGAGTACATTAATCCTGATGTGGTGATGACGCCTCAGCAAGCCTTCTATTCCAATCAGCATTCCGTCGCCATCACTGAAAGTACCGGCTATGTATGTGGTGAATTTGTCATGTCTTACCCACCTGGCATTCCTATTTTGGCACCAGGAGAACGGATAACCGAAGAAATTATCGATTATATTACCTATTCAAAGGCCAAAGGATGCTTCCTGACAGGCACAGAGGATATGTCCGTTAAAAACATCAAAATTGTGGAGGAATAAACAATGGAATTATGGTATACAGAACAACATACGGATAATGTTCGTTTTTCTATTAAGGTTGATAAACCTCTTTATTCGGGTCAGAGCGAATTCCAAAGAATAGATGTGTTTAACTCTAAAGAATTCGGTATTTTCTTTACTCTAGACGGTTTAATGATGGTTACCGAAAAGGACGAATTTATCTACCATGACATGATTGTTCACGTACCCATGGCCACCAATCCCAAAATTAAAAATGTCTTGGTGATTGGTGCTGGGGACGGCGGAACAGTAAGAGAGCTGACGCGCTACAACTCCATTGAACACATTGACATGGTGGAAATTGATAAAATGGTTGTGGATGTGTGCCGAGAATATTTGCCACAAACCGCCTGCAAGCTCGATGACCCAAGAGTCCAGTTATATTTTGAGGATGGGCTGAAGTTTGTCCGCTCTAAGGAAAACGCCTACGATCTAATCGTTGTTGACTCCACTGACCCCTTCGGACCTGGAGAGGGGCTGTTTACACGGGAGTTTTACGGTAATTGTTTTAAAGCACTGAAAGATGACGGCATCCTCGTCAATCAACACGAAAGTCCCTATTATGCGGAGTATGCCAAGTCCATGCAAAGAGCCCACAAACGGATCAGGGAATGTTTTCCGGTTTGCAGGGTCTATCAGGCCCACATCCCAACCTATCCTTCAGGGCATTGGCTTTTTGGTTTCGCTTCTAAAACGTACGATCCATTGATTGACATCGATGAACAAGCCTGGAACAATCTCGATCTAAAAACAAGGTATTACAATACTGAAATTCATAAAGGCTGCTTTGCCTTACCTAACTACGTAAAAGAGCTTTTAGTAAGCGCGGATGAGTAAGTTATTCAGCAAAGCTAAACATGACAAGGCCGCCTGAGCACATACAGGCGGCCTTGCTACGGTCTAGCACTGCCCGAACTAGTACTACTAAGTAAACTCTCGTTTGATTGGGCCAAAAGAGTCAGGAAAAGAAATTTAGTATGCTTTAAACCAAATTCCGCCGGTCCCATCATAGTTAACTCCATACGAAATCTTTGGTTTCGTATCATCGGGTTTAACTAAGAATACTACCCAACCTTCATTAGATGCCCCTTTATATAGTCTTGCATCCAATTGAGGATCTGGTTCAACCTCGCCCGTTTGGTTATATACCAAACCATTTTGCGAAACCAAATTAAAATCAGCTTCTCCAAACACGTATAAAGATTTCCCACCATCTATATCTAATAATTTGAAATTAATTTTAGCCAATAAATATTCATATCCTGACTTTGGAAGAGTATTTGATTCATTGGCATTTTTAACCATTGTTAGTGCTTGAGCTCCCCTGATAACTTGCTCCACGGTAATTTCGGCAGAATAATTAGAGTCAAAGCCATTTACTTCCAGTTTTTGTGAAACGTTCAAATCGACAGGCTTGGTGAGTGATGATGTAGGAACAGGTTTTTGACTTGGAATTGAACCTAAGGACATATTTAAATCTTGGTCATTAATCGAATTAAAATCTTCATAGGGAATAGCAAAATTCAAATTTTGACCATCAGTTAAACCAGCCGCAGTAATCCCAATGACTTCACCTTGTTCATTAATTAGAGCTCCCCCACTACTCCCTGGAGAAATTGGCGCAGAAATTTGAATGAATGTCACTCCATCAATTACTCTGTTAATTGTACTAATTAAACCATCGGAAATTGTATCTTCAAGTCCAAGTGGGTTTCCTAAAGTATATATTTTATCTCCTATCTGGGCAGAACTTGAAAAATTAAATTTCGCAGGTTGTAAATCATGGGCATTTACTTTTAAAACGACGGCATCATAGTTAGGATTATAGCCAGAAATATTCGTCACATCTAATACCCTACCATCCGATAAAGTTACCTTCGCCCTGGACACTCCATCAATGACATGATAATTAGTAAAAATCTTACCATCACTGCTTGCTATTACACCACTTGCAGCTCCCAAATCATTGCCCTCACTATCAAATATGTCAATATAAACAATGGAGGGTTTAAGTAATTTAGCTATTTCTCGTCCGTTTAAAATTTTATTTGAACAAGGATAATTGTTTTGTGTCGAGTCACTTAGTCCTTGAATTAGACTATCTGAGACGACGCCGGTTCCTCCAAATACATAAATATTCTTCCCCTTGGGCAAACGTTGTTGAAAATAATCCTTTGTATTCGCCGGTGAGACACTATTTACAAGAATCATGGGGGCGCTGATTTTTGCCGCATAGGCCGCACCAGTTAAGGCATCAGCAAAACCTTCACCTGTTGCTAGACAAATGCTATCAGAATTGAAATTATCGTCAAATTCCTTGTTTATAGCTATATTCAATTCATATCTGTCTGCCCCGACAATCCGTTCGGGATTAGTAAACTGCTTCGCGACACTATCCTCAATAGTACTGGAATCGCCAATTACATAGGTTTTATTTACATTAATTGTCGAGAGATAAGTCTTGACAGAATCAGGCAAATAATTTTTCGGCACTAGGACAATTGGAATTTGCTTTATAGCTGCAATTGGAGCAATTGATAAGGCATCAGGGTAATCCTCTCCTGTCGCGACAATTAATTCTGTCGAAGGAGTTGTTTGTTTAGCTATGTTAACCGAGGTCTCATACCTATCTTGACCTGCAATACGAGTTGGCGCAATTCCCATAGCTCGCAATTCCGTCTCAATTGATGTTGGGATGACTACTGTTCCACCTATAATAAATACGCTCTTAACTTGTAAAGCAATTAACGTCTGCTTTGTAATATCCTGCATACTACTTCCACTGGTCAATAAGATTGGAGCATTATATTTTTTGGCTAGAACTACCGCTGATAAAGCATCTGGAAAATTCCCGCCATAAGCTAAGATCGCATAATCAGCTTGCGTCCACCCATGCTGGGCAATAGCTTGAGCTGTAGCGTATCTGTCTGCCCCAGCTAAGCGCGTTATGGACGGTAGTGTGCTTGCATAAGTTGGTATGGTGAAAAACACTGAGATAATAAGAGTAAGTAATACCACCATAGTCTTTTTCTTCTGTAGCATAGTTTTCCCCTCTTTTTTCTATACGAATTTATTCCACGGGCCTAGGAATATTGTTGTGAAACATATCACATTATTTGTTGGATCCACTTATTATTCAAAGACTTGTCCTCCATCTTTATGCCATCTATCCTGCAACATTCCACAGATTTTCTTAAATTCCTGCATAAGCAGCTGTAACTATCCCTGAAAAGCTCTTATCTTGGCAAGCAACGACACTCTGATTCCATCAAATCACTGTTTTATTCTATTGTCAGTGAAGTTTTTACTTCGTAATAATGCTTTACATTGTAGTGAAATTCCCATAGTAGCCATACTTTCTAGGATTAAATGCGGAAAACCTTTTTTGTTTTAAAATAGTCGCAGCTCCTGTAAGTACTAATTGATGAATCATCGGAATCATTTTTTCCTTTACTATTTTACCACTCAGTTTTATCTTATCATCTGTGCTGATGTACATAACCCTAATACCTATTACATCAGCTTCATAACTTTCAAGTAAATCTTGCGTGGCAAAGTTTTTAAGGCTTTCAACATAGCTTAAAAAGTAGTCTACAAAAAAAAGTTTCTCCTCCATATGACCTTCAATAATACCAGTTGATTCCCTATCAGTCATTACTCTTAAGTCATAAACGCTTATTACCGTTAAGTTCATTATGAACCTCCTTTAACAGTAAAATTATGAGTTGTCGACGTTATCCCCATGGTGCCGAAACAATATATAAGCTTATAAACTGCATCCCCTTAATATATTAATCGATTACTCTATATATTTCCTTTGGTATCTTTTTTCCTAAAAATATTCAGAGAAATATCATTAAGAATAACGCGCGTGCGTGGGGTTGAAATGAAAGCATTAGCCAATGCAAAAACAAAAAGCCAGAACGTCAAAACGTACTGGCAGTCACTAATCATAAAATTTCTAATTTTCGTGGCTGGGAGAGTCAAAACATAATAAAAATAGTGGCGATCAGACCAAAGTTTATTTAATCCGTTTTAAATTGGATGTTTCTAATTGCAACACTTCAACCTTGGCCTCAATGCGGTCCAGTGCTTGTTCAATCTTTTGGTTATGATTTACTTGTATTTCCCGGAAATCAAAGATTGCTCCAATTTTTCGGTCAACATCATGTTCAACAACATTTACTATTTTAGCAACATTTTGGGCTATTGTTTCTTGATCTGTTCTAAGCTCTCTCAATTCATTTCGCATTTCAGTTTGCGTTTGATATATTTTTGCGAGAAAATCCATAATTTTTTGATCCATATCCCCTCCCCCTTGCAGCATGATTATAACATAATTTGTAGGCTATTACTCTAAGATATCGGCATTTTATTCTGTAAAAAGCGTTGTAAAGCTGTTGTCATAAACATTAACAAGACCTTTGTCCGTTATTCTAATTGCGGGGATCACAACCAGCGACAGCAGCGACATTGTCATAAAAGGTGAAGCAAGCGGCGAGCCCAGAGCTGCCCACGCCTCGGAAAGGTTGCTAAGTGCAGCGGCGACCTCCGCTGCCGATAAATCGCTCATCAGCCCGGCAATCGGCATTTTTAGCAGTGCTAGAATCTTTTCACCCTCTACGGCTGTCATACCGCCCGAACACTCAACTAATGTATTCGCCGCAAAGGCCATTTCGGCGTCACTTGTCCCTAGCACAACCAAGTTATGAGCATCGTGTGCATAGGTTGAGGCGACTGCACCCTTTTTCAGACCAAAGCCATGCACAAAACCAAGGGTCATTCCGCCTTCTGCCTTGTGCCTGTTTATAACCGCAACTTTACAGATATCTTTTTCTGTTGCAAGCTCAACTTCTCCGTTTCTAATCGGCAGGTCTTCCACCATTTCGGTAGTCAGCACATTGGAGTCGTGAACGCCAACCACCCTGACACTTGCAGTCTCCGTGCCGAGAGGCGCTTGCACAATAAAGTCGCTTGGCAAAAACTTGCGGGTTATTTTCACCGAAGTCCTGAGCTGCTCTGGGTATACATAGCCTCCGACAGGCACTGTGAGACTGCCTTTTTCTGCCACAAGCTCCCCGTTGATGATCACCTTTTCAACCCTCACCTGAGTCAAGTCACTCAAAATGTTAATGTCTGCAAAACGCCCTGGTGAGATCGAACCGAGATCACGCTCCATGCCAAAGCAGCAGGCAGTGTTGAGGGTTGCCATTTGAATCGCTGTCACTGGCCGCACACCCTTGGAAATTGCGAGACGAATGATATAATCCATGTGCCCGCGCTTTATAAGTGTGTCACCATGGAGATCATCGGAAACAAGCAAAGCAAGCCTAGTATCGATCTTCTGCTCTGTAATCGCTTTGATAACTTCGGGCAGGTCATCCCAAGCAGAACCTTCTCTAATCATCGCATACATGCCAAGGCGCATTTTAGCGAGGGCTTCACGCGCGCTGGTCGATTCATGGCAGCAGTTGATTCCTGCCGCAATATAAGCGTTTAAGGCAGCGCCTGTATCCGTGAGAGGGAAATGGCCTGTTACCGTCTTGCCCGCCTCAAGTGTTTTCTCCACCTTTGCGCAGGTTTGCGGGTCACCGGACAAAATGCCGGCATAATTCATCATCTCACCCAGACCAGCGACACCTTCCCAGTTCAGCGTGGTTTGGATATCCTGCGGCGTTATAGTGCTGCCTGTGTTTTCAAGGCCAGGGGAGGCTGGCACACAGGACGGTATGGTTGTAAAAACACGCAACGGCGTTGTCGCCCCGTCTTTCATCATGGCTACCATGCCATCAAGGCCTGCGACATTGACAATCTCATGTGGGTCCATAAAGATTGCAGAAGTTCCATGGGGAATAGTAGCTTTAGCATACTCTCCCACAGTCATCAGGCTGCTTTCCACATGCAGGTGACCGTCAATAAACCCAGGTACCAGATACATTCCTTGCGCCTCAATAATAACCGTTTCTTCGCCAATGGCTACCGCTGCATCACCGACAAGAGCAATACGCCCCAACTTTATCGCAACATCTGTGTTGAGTTGAATTTCACCAGTAAAAACATTGACAAGCTTACCGTTTTTAATGACCAAATCGGCCTTCAATTTCCCCTGCGCTGTAGCTGTAAGCTGCCTGCCTATTTCCCATAGCTTGTATCGTTTGTTCAAGTAAATCCCTCAATCCATCACATGCTTATATTCCATCTATACTATATTCTACAATTCTTGACAATTACCTCTATTACTCACCCTTCATTAACAACAACCATAACTATACTGCCCTGAAGCTTGTGAATCATATTTACAGTACATGCCTATCTTACACAATGTAACCATGCAACAGTAAAGAATCCCGGGAATGCTTATTATTGGCCTTCCAGGGATTCTTTTCAAATTATCAGAATTGTTTGCCATCGTGTACGCACCTCGAAGGATTCCCAATGCTTCTGGGCCTCTTCAAAAATATCATCTAAAGACATATCCCTATAAACCTCTTCCTGGTCTTGTCGGTTAATTGTAGTAATATTCGGCGAAACGTATCGTTCCGCACGGTTCCTGGAACCTGTGCGGAACACAAAAAATGTCGACTCACAAGCAGTCCTGCCGGGTAAGAATTTACTTCTAGTGTACAACCTTTTGTAAATCCGAATAACAAGTTTTAAGTTATGAATTTGGAGTCCAATCCACTTTCCCACCATTTTCACCATTAGGTGTTAAAGTAAATGTACCATGTCCCTTTTGACTTTTCAGATAAATCGTAGCCCCAGAGAAACCAGTGATCAGTACCTCACCTGCTCCTGGAATGGTATGCTTTATCATGAATTGAGGTTTATTTGGAGTGTTTTCTTGAATATAATAAGCTACAACGATACCAACTGAAGGATCTGATTTTTCATTTCCTGCTATGATATTCCAATTCCAATGATCTGTATAGGCTTGAGGAGTTATAACATACATTTCTATTACAGCTTCTATATTTGGAATATAATCCGCAGAGATTGTTTCCGGATTATACCCAGTATATTCAATTGTTGGAGACTCATTTATTGATTCTGAGAGTAGCGATGAATCCACCGGATACCATTTTAGCTCATCATGACTAATTACATTTGTATTCTTTGGATACCGATATTCATATAATGGAACACCATTATTTGTTAGTGCTTTAGGCTTAAGTTCAGTAGGTTGAATAGCCTTGTCCCAGGAAAAGATTACTGGGGTTCCTACCTTTACCTCTTTTGTGGTTCGCATACCCATTGGTCCAGCTTCAACAAATGCGATATTTGGATCGAATGTCTCCACGGCAAAAACAGTCGCCTGCCCATTGTTACCGTTATAACTAAGCAAGCCAACTGTATTGATCACTTCCGCTGATGTTTGATCAAAATACACAGCAGCAGGCGCTCTCCATAGGAAACCGTTCTTAATTGCTATTACAGTGCGAGAACCTTTGGGTATCTTAAAAAGGTATACCTTACCCCAGCCGAAATCAACATCTCCCAAAGACACTGAATTCTTGCCAACGTCGAAATGCGCCTTAGCTGCATCCAATGGTGTAAATCTATATCCGCTAATATAAAAAAACATCACCGTCATAATAAATATAACTATGCCTAGAAAAATGCCAATATACGTCTTTTTTCTCATTCACCTACCCCTTCCAGCTATCAGCAAAAAAGTACCTTAATGAATCAGTGTCTTTTATTAACATTATATATTAAACAGACAGGACCTATGCACTTAATGGTAGGCCTTGGAAACTTGGATAACCCTTACCCCAAAACATTCGGATTTCATCGGGCCAAAAATCATCAAAAAGCCTTGCAAATCTATGCACAGTTGTGTCAAACTGGATATGGACCTGCTGAATCCCTTTCCGGGTTTTCAGACGGACCTCGCAACGAGTGTGGAAGAGGCTGCTGACCATTTCGCCGTGGGTGAAGCCTTCTCCATCACTCGTTTTTCCTTTGTTTTCATACCACTGAGCATAATTAGGTAAGGTTTCTGTAGCGAATAGTAACTCCAAATGGGCGTGGCGGTGAATTTCCGTCGTCGAATGACAATCGCACATCCCAAGTTCTTGTTTTGCCGCTCGGTAGAAAACCTCAATTCGCCATCTCTGCAAATAAACGGATAAAGCTTCGCGCGGTGCATCATGGCGATTGCTAATGATGAGGTAAGCACCCCGGTATTGAGCGACCTGCTCATTTAGGTCCTCTTCTACCAAATTCTCTAGTGTTTGATCTTCGTCCTCTTTTAAGCTCATAGCGACAACGGCAGTTATCGGTGTAAAGCGTTGTTTGGTTACTACTTTGCCTTTTTTGTTCGTGATTTTATACGGCATCTTCATATAGATGTCGGGAACTGCAACGGAAACCAATCCCGAACCTTATAACTTGAGTTGAGGAAAGAGTTCTCTGATTAGCATCCGTGCATTGATTGAAACAAAACGTTCTTGGCCGCTCCAGGGTCTGATGACTCTGCGGTAGATTACAGTATTTCGCTTAGCCTTGGTGACCCAGTCGAAAGAATTTGTTGTAAGAAAGTTAAAGAACTCCTTGGCTAGGTACCAGCGGTCCATTGCCACCCATAAGCGGCAATGAACTGATTTACGCAATTGTACGAGCATTTCCTGTGCTAGGTCAAGTTTTGTTGGACCTTCCCCTTTAACCTCCGGTTTACGCCAAATACGGTAAAATAGCGGGTATTCAAGACCCTTACGAAGGACGGCATGCAACGTAACAAGATTCATGGTCCAGACATTTATCTTCTGGCTATGGTCAAAAAGCCAACACAAAAACGGCAACTCTTTTCCGAAGGGGTGGGGATTTAACGTATCATCGAGCGCAATCACATCGCCTTCGCGTAATTGAGTATCTGAGTCTTCTTGAAGGCGACCGACACGTTTTTCGCCAAACAGGGACCAATTATAGGACGTGGTAAGGAAACGGCTCATCGTTGATTGAATGATTTTCCTACCTTGAAACAAATATCGTAGTAAAGCATCTTTACCAGCCATCTCAGCCATTTTAGACACGGAAGTGCAATGAGAAATGAGACCGACAACGTAGAGGAAGGCTGTCATCCAGGTGGGAACACCGCGAAGTTTATTGATTCCAGCTTGCGTAAGGAGAATAGAAAAATCAAAACGATCCCATAACTTGAGTAAAATAGGTACTCCGGCACATTCACTTTGAGGTAGGTCGCGGAATTGAGGCTTAGCTAAGGTTTTCATGGGGTATCACCCTTTAATCGAAAGATATACCTTATAATCAAGGTATCCTTCGCAATTATTGGGCCTTTTTTCAAATGTCAAGGGTTTTTGGCGGTTTTTAGAAAATTATTTTGTCATAATGCTTAATTCCAATTATTTACTTCAACTGCATAGGTCCTGTTAACAGAAAGCATTAAGTTTTACCTTGAAAAAATTTACGAAAATTAACTAAAACCCCCTCACTTCTAGCCTAACATCAAACACAACCATTTAATAATCCTTAGATTTTTTTGTCACCCTATATATAAAAAGTTTAATAAACTAGGTTCGGCTTGGTAGTAACTACTTGCCAATTCAAAATAATATGTGCTGAGAAATTGCCGGTCGAAGTTACCATCAACCCCGACCGGCTTCCTGTTTTCATAGGCATTTTTCCCTTAAAAGAGGAAGTATAATGAACTTGTTATAGCCTACTTAGATCCTGCTGACTTTTCGATGGGTTGTGTGTTAACAGCGTTAAAAACGCCAATAACAGTTTTACCATCTTTAGCATACAGTGGGATTTTACGAATTTCACCAACTTTACGGTTACTTTGCTGGGCCAAAGCTTCATCCCGTGTTTTGGCCAATGGCGGGATTAGATCTACAGGTCGCACGTACCCACTAGTGCCGTCCGCACCTACAGCACTAATCAAATCCGGCATTGTGTCAATAGAAATGGCATCCAAACCAGAGCCATATGTCTGGCCATTCGCGTTCTTGGGATAGACCGGAGCTTTTTTGTCAGAGTAGGGATTAGCTAATGCATGTCCGAAGCCAAGTGATCCCGCTGTTATTCCAGCGACAAGGGCAACAGCGATAATTAATGTTTGTGACCCAAACCGTTTAAGCAACATTTCGTTCACCTCCTAATAATTGAGAGCAGGACTCGTATATGTTTGGTAGGGACCACTATAACCGTTACCATTATATGCTGCGGAATAACCTTTACTTGTGTATGTCCCAGAATTATAGGTTGTGGATGATAAAATTGACATACCAGCTAAAGGCTGACTATTGTAAGCCCAATTTCCAGATGATTCAACACATTGGCCGCTTGAATCATACAATCCTGCCCATATTCCAATATAACCCGTTGGAACGGTAGCCAAATCTTGGGTTTGCACATACGTACCTGCATACGCACCTGAACCATTATAGACTGTTGCTTCATTTTTGTAAGAGTAGCCTAGGACTGGGCCGTAGTTATAGTAAGGACTAGATGCATAGGCTGCAAACGCTGTCGTTGCACTTGCTGCAAAAAGAATACCCAAAAGAAAAGATGTGATCGCTACTTTTAATTTTCTCCTAATCACCTTAAATTCCTCCTTTCCATTGTAAACAGAAATTTTTGATTAGAGTTTAGATGGTTTTAACAAAAAACACCCCACGTGCATACATTTCTGGGGATATTATGAGTAGGACATATTTCCTCCCTTCCTTAAAATCTCCCTTCACAAACATCCCCAGTAGGTGTAGTATAAAATCGCCTACAATTTGTGTAGGGGCAAAAGAGCCTTAAGATCAAATGTACTTTGCGGGTATGATTGATCTTAAGGCGTCCCTTATTTAAATGGCGAATACCATCTAAATAACCCACGTGATTTTTTCTTCCTATATAGATGCAATACCGGCTTTACATCATTTAAGGAATATAAACAGCTTCAGTATAAGAATAACCTGTTTCATACGTTGACCCGTTATATGCTGTGTGCTCAGCAAAAACCCGGTAATAATACCCGGACGATACGCCTAAATTTTGGCCTCCGGACACATTTGATGCGTTAGCAGATGTGTAGTTGTAAGTTTGAAGAGTATACCAATTTCCATTTTTTAAATACTGAAGGTGCAGGGTTAAGCCGATTTGTGAAACTGGATAATACGTTGAGGTATAGCCAGAGATAGTAATATTTCCATTTCCATTGTCTGACAGTTGGCTACCTCCCCCTGAAATAGTTTGATAGGTAAGGGGTTGTATCAACTTGCCGGTGCTTGTGTTATTTGTTGCACCCAGAGCCGTTATGGGAATTAAAAGTAATAACAGGGCTAAAAACACGGGTAAGAGTCTTTTCATGGATAATTCCTCCTTAAAAATGCTTTCACTATTAAGACAACGGAAAACAAGCAAAGGTTACAAAAAAAGCTGTCGAAATATATTTTTTCATAAAAAATAAGAGGGCTTCTTCTTAACCAGAGAAAGCCCCTTTTAGTCTAATTTTAATTGATAGATTCGGCAATTTTTAAGAATTCGTCCGTCGATAATTGCCCAGTTAATTTTAACGTAAAAGTGCGATGTTCCGCTTGTCTATCGACATATTGCGGAAAGTAAGTGTTCCCTGATGGAAGGAAAAGAAGCCGGTGGAGATATTCTTCAGTGTTTTTTCCTCTCGAGCATTCAGTTGATTGTTCAAATTCCAAAATGTCTACATAACCGTGCTTTGCAAGATCGCTAATGATTTCTCGAAGCAATGCTTCCTGCAATTAATAAATTAGGCCTAACTCCTTGTGTCCAAACTTCAAATCTTTTTGAAGTTTAAGAAACCGCTATCCATTTATTAAGAATGAGCTAAATAATGTAAATAACATCATTATTATTGCTATTTTACGTCCTAGTCTAGAACCAAAATCATCCTTAAATTTAAAACTGATAATTAACGCAGGGATATAAAATATTAAAGAATAAAAGATAGTATAATGGATTCCTGAATTTAGATTCGACCATGCTTTCAGACCTAATGAATTGAGAATTAAGTCTCCTAAAGCTACAAAATCAAATGAAAAAGAAAATAATCCTCCAATTATAATTAGAATTAAAGATATTGTGCCAATCCCAATTTTAGGTTTTGTGTTTTGTATATCATCTTTCATATTTAAAAGAACCTCCTTAATAATCTTTACTTATGATTTGATTTAATTAACATTTACTTTAAATTGAGTAAATTTAGAGCAAGAATTAAGATTCTTGCTCTAAATTCGGGACTAAAGTATATTAATCGAAAAATCAAAAGTGTAGTCAGCATTTAAACGTCTCTTTCAATATACGTTGCATCATAAGCTGAATTCGGATAACATGTTACATATTGCGTAATTACAAGGTCTTGAATAACCAATCCAAAACCTTGGTATTCAAAACCCGTATGGAACAATCCAGATACTTTTGCCTCATAATTGTTTCCAACAGCGTAATGGCCTTCTTCCCATTCACTAACCTGCCAAAGTGATAATATACTTCCACGTTGATACCAACCATCATAATTACCAGCGTAATCAGCTTTTACTCCATCATATGAGAAGTTCAAAGATTGTGCTACGGTAAATATATGCACACCTACCCAGGAGTAATAGTCTTTATAGGACTGTGCGTATCTAATTGATGCAGCAACAGAAATGTCACTAGTTGTTGATGTATTGTTCTTCCCAATAGCAAATATTCCATTGTCATAGAAATCAATATCAGTATCATTTATTACAACGGATTTTCTTACAGCTGTAGGAACCTTTGCTTTTGTCTTATTGAGTGACTTTGCTTTAACCTCTCTATTGTTTTCTGATAAAGTATTTAATTCGGCAATTTCATTTCCGGTAAATTTTTCGTCATTTGTTAATTCATTGCTGAAAAAATTGTCGATAAGTGTTTTTATATTTTTGTTAGTAGCTGAATTAGCCTTAAGATAATCTACCAATTTATCCTCAGACTTTGATAGTTTTTCAATGGCCTGTTTCTGTTGATTAGTATAAGAAGAAGTGGTCATCGCTGAATTTGTGTTACTTGCCATAACTGGGGCAACGCTTGAAAACATGAATATAGAACAGGTAATCATAGCTACTAGATTTTTCAGCTTTTTAAGCATAATAACATCACCTCCCCTGTTAAGATAAATATTTCTTGGGGATAAAAAGCCGAATCACATTCCCTCCCTTTTACTGAATCTCCCTTCACAAACATCCCCAGTAGGTGTAGTATAAAATTACCTACAATTTGTGTAGGGGCAAAACGCCATCAGATCAAATGGTACTTTGCGGGTATGATTGATCTGATGGCGTCCCTTATTTAAATGGCGAAGGCCATCTAAATAACTAGGTTATAATATTTCCTCCTCATGATGTACCGGCATTCAACAATCTAAGGTATATAAACCGCTTCAGCATAGGAGTAACCTGTTTCATACGTTGACCCGTTATATGCGGTATGCTCTGCAAACACTCGGTAATAATACCCGGGCGATACGCCTGAATTTTGGCCTCCGGACACGTATGATCCGTTGGAAGATGTGTAGTTGTAAGTTTAAAGAGTATACCAATTTCCATTTTTTAGATACTGAAGGTGAAGGGTTAAACCGATTTGTGAAACTGGATAATACGTTGAGGTATAACCTGAGATAGTAATTTTCCCATTTCCATTGTCTGACAGTTGGCTACCTCCCCCTGAAATAGTTTGATATGTCAGGGGGAGTACCAACTTGCCAGTACTTGTGTTGTTTGTTGCACCCAGAGCTGTTAAGGGAATCAAAAGTAAAAACAGGGCTAAAAACACGGGTAAGAGTCTTTTTATGGATAATTCCTCCTTAAAAATGCTTTCACTATTAAGACAACGGAAAACAAGCAAAGGTTACAAAAAAGCTGTCTAAAATATATTTTTTCATAAAAAATAAGAGGGCTTCTTCTTAACCAGAGAAAGCCCCTTTTAGTCTAATTTTAATTGATAGATTCGGCAATTTTTAAGAATTCGTCCGTCGATAATTGCCCAGTTAATTTTAACATGAGTCCGCGCTGATACCATGTTAAGATATATACGCCATTTTTTTGTTGCAATAGAGTTGCCGGTGCTCCATTGATCGTAATATCTTTATTTACCGTATCATCGGTGTCGTATACTAAACCTTGGGAAACTGTTGATACAGCATTTTGTTGGGTAAAAAGAAGTAATTGACCCTGAACATCATAGTTAATGGTTATCCTGTTAACATCAGTACTAAGATTAGAAATCGAAATTTTCATAGACTTTGTTCCGGGCGGTAAATACTTGGGCTCAGCTATTTTAAAATAAACGTTCTTTTGGGCCTCTTCCAAAGTGGTCTCTTGCTCAACAAGTGCTCCAAGATTGTTAACTGCCGGAGTTTTCGTTCCGGTAAAATAGTTATTAATCGTCTCTGTTTTGTTTTGCGTAGATTTACCTACTATGTGACTTAGCATTTGGAGAAAACGTTCACCGAAAGCATAAGCTTGGACCGGTTTAAATAATGTCAAAGAGCTAATGATTAACATAAACACTGCCATAGCAGCTATCAAGGACTTCGGCGTTATCCGGCGGCTCTTTTTCTCCTTTAAAACAATGTTCTTAAACTTAAGCCATTCTTCATCTATTGAGGGAACCGGTATTTGTTGTAATTCCGAAGATATGCGTTCCTTTATTAATATGTCAAGTTGTTCATCGCTTAATCTCAATGGGATTTCCCCCTTAACTGGACGTTGTCTGAAGCATCTTGAATAGACATAACTTCTTTGAAGTTGGCTCTCGCCCTATATAGACGGATTTTTACATTCGGTACAGTTATTTTCAAAATAGATGCTATCTCTTCTAATGTCAAGTCCGAATAATATCTTAAAACCAATATTTCTGAATCATCAACCGATAGAACATTTAGGACACGTTCTATCTGATCTTTAATTAAATAAGCATGTTCAAAAGAATCAGCTACTGGAATTGTTTTAATATCATCCGTTATATCAGTTATAGGAACAACTTTTAATCGGATTGATGATTTAACCAGATTCTTCGCTTCATTAACTGTTATTGTCGTAACCCAGGCGGAGAATTTGCCTTTATCTTTAAGCTGGTCTCTTTTTCGATATGCCTGTAAAAAAGCTTGTTGAACAGCATCTTTACTTAGTTCTTTATCTCTAGTTATTGAATAAGCTATTTGGTATAGCTTGCTATAGTACTGTCTGAATAAGATCTCGAACAGTTCCAGGGAATTTGAACTGGGATTCATAGACAAATTAATTCCCCCCTAAACATTGTGAATGATACTACTTTACTCTCTTAAAAGTTCAATTTACTTATTTGTTTGCATAAAAAACCCTTCTCCAAAATAAGAGAAAGGCTAATAAACCTGAATTATAGTGGCAACCTGGCAGTCATAGCGTATAGCCTTAGACCCATAGCTTTGTGTCCCCGTCTTTCAACGGGTTTACCTTTTTCATCTTTTCTAGATAAATATTACAACATATCTTGCTCAAAAATTGTCGAAATCGGGTGATGGACAAAATATTTTTCAATATCTGAATTATTCTTTCTGCGAAGAAATATGCCGGTCGAAGTTACCTCTACTCCGACCGGCAGTTCATTTATCACAGTATCTCCCTTACCTCTACCCCAACCTTAAACAAAAACACTACCTCCGCCATCGATTGTACGATTACTTTTTCAACGAACCTCCGAAATAAAACATCGTCGAACTTCTCAATCCCACTCTCCTGCCCCATCAGATAATCCCTTAATTCTTCCACCCGTTTTTCCCGAATTGCCCGTTCTGTTTGTTGTTTTTTGAGCTTTGCCATCCGGTTTTGGATTGACTTAATCTCGGCGCTAAGTTCTGAGTGTTCCTTTTCATCAACCGTCCCTGCCTTCATTCCCCGCTTTACCAGGTTCTTCATTTCTTGTTGGAGTTCGGCAAGCCTGGCGTGTAGCAACTCCATCGTGTAGTTTTCCTCTATAGGCTCAAGCCCCCGGTAAATATCCTGCATTAGTTTCTCTAAAAAGGTTTCCTTACTACTACCCAGTGTTTTAAAATAGTTAAAAAAAGCCGACCAAGGTGAAAGCTTCACCCCAGTCGGCTACATTTTTATCCTTATTCAATCTCACATTCTACTTCAGACCCTTCAAGTAGACTAACAACCAACTTACCATCTAAAACGGTATCTTTTCCATCAGTTTAAAGTACTGCTCTACATCAAAACGCCCAATCGGTTTTGCCGTTTTGAATGTACCAATAAATCGCTGCGCAATGACTCGCTTAAGAACATCGTCTCCGTTACTTTGGTTTTCCCACTTACCCATGAAGTAATCCTTGTTTTCAACCACCGCATTGAAAGTGTTAACAAAGGCTACAGGTCCTTAGCTATTCGGTTAGGACCTTTGCCATCAAGGTAATCGTTGTAAATCCGTCTTACGATTTTGGCTTGCTTCTCATTAATCACCAAGTCCCCATTTTCATCTTTGTCATAGCCCAGAAACTTTGTTTGGTTCACATGAACCTTTCCCTGTTCAAATCGTCTCCGGATACCCCAAGCTGAATTTTCCGAGATCGACCGGCTCTCGTCCTGCTGCGTACACGAAAACATATACCATGAGATGTTCACTGAAGTAACACTAAACGCGCTTTAACTCCCCCAAAAGAATGATAACAACATAATTTGTAAGTTTGCCAGTAACGCGTAAGCAGTCTGAAACCTTGCTAAGCATTTAACCTTTAATTTCGACATTAATCAACTTATGATTCAACACATCAATTAACCCCAAGTCTGTCAATCCCAACTTGGGAACTGTAGGTAAAGAAATAAAGCAAAGAGACATAAACGGGGAAGGCAAGTGGCATCCCAACTGTCGAGCCGCCTCGTTGACCTCTTCAAGCTCTTTAAGCACAATCTCAGCTGGTTTCTCACTCATTAAACCTCCGATCGGAAGTTCCATTTTTCCTATGACCTGTCCTTCTTTAACGACCACCATACCACCCTGCAGCTTGTGAATCGCATTGGCGGCACAAGCTATGTCCTCATCATTCGTACCGACGCAGACGATATTGTGATGGTCGTGAGACATGGATGTCGCTAAGGCTCCTTCTTTCAGGCGGAATCCCTTAACAAAACCAATCCCCACCCCTCCGGTCTTACCATAACGCTCAACAATAGCCAGTTTTAAAATATCTTTTTCCAGGTTACTCAGGAGTTGTCCGTTTGTAATGGTGAGTTCTTCGACATCCCACTCGTTAATAATTTGGTCATCGTAAATCCGGATCACGTTCACCCGGGCTGTCGACCCTTGACTTTGCGTTGGGACAACAAATGCCTTAGCACTGACGGGCGCCTTGAGTATAATCGTCTCTTTGATCCAATCAGGGTAGTTTCTGTGTTTGCTTTCCACCACGAGATGGCCGTTTTCCGCAACAATCTGCCCCTCATAGATAACTTTAGCTGGAGCGATGTTCGATAAATCTTTAACGAGTAAGATATCGGCTAACCTGCCGGGGGTAATACTCCCTATTTCATCTTCTAACCGGAAATGTCTTGCACAGTTCAAGGTTGCTATTTGGATGGCCTGCATTGGCGGCATCCCCAGAGAGATCGCTTTATTTACATTATAGTTAATATGGCCTTCGTTCCGAATATCGATAGCATGTTTGTCGTCCGTACAGAAAATCAAATGTTCATGGCTCAGGCCTTGTTTAAGAACCCCTGTAATCAGCTCCTCGACATTACGTTCTGTGCTGCCTTCTCTGAGCATCGCCGTCAATCCTAATTGCACTCTCTCTAGGAGTTGTTCATAGGTAACACACTCGTGGTCGTCGGACATCCCTGCGCTGGCATATACGTTGAGCTCTTGCCCAACACGGCCAATAGCGTGACCATTGACTATCTTGCGTCGTTGCAGGGCGGCAGCAATTTTTTTAAGATATTCTTCTTTAATCACAAGAACCTTAGATGGATCTAACTCACCCAAGCTGATACTTTCTGACCAATCTAACATTTCTTCCACTTCCGCAAGACCAAGAATTCCACCCGTAGTCTCCAAGCCAGGTGCAGTTGGTACTCGGGAAGACACCTGGATAAAGGTCCTGTATGGGAGCTCCGCGATGGAATTGACCAGTGCTTTTACACCCTCAATTCCTGCTACGTTGGCAATTTCCATGAGATCCGCCATAATTGTCGTTGTACCATGCGGGACAAGGACATCCGCCAAGGCTTCAGGTGAGAGAAGAGTTGTTTCAAAGTGCATATGACCATCGATAAAACCTGGCATGGCATACATCCCGCCACAGTCTAGGGTTTCAATCGCATTTAATTCAGCCAATGGATCAATTGAAACTATCCGTTTCCCTTTGATGTAGATATTAGTCTGATAGATCTGTGCTGAGTAGACATTTACAAGGTTTACATTCTCCAACTTTAGGTCACATTCGATGATATTTAATCCGGCTTCAAGTACGGTTTTGATTTCTTCGTAGGTTCGCACTGCCTAACACTCCTTTTTTCAAGCATGAAAGGTAGATCCATGCATGCTAGCAGGTACAAAAATGAAGGAGCCAACACAATGTATTCTGGTTGGCTCACTTTTTGTATATAGAGTCCTTAACGTTCCTCACGTGAATATGGAATTCCAAGTGCAGCAGGTGTTCCTGAACGCCTGTTTTTTGTCTCCCGTGTAGTGAAGACCAAGACCACAAATGTAAAGACATAAGGCAGCATCTGTAAAAAATTAGATGGGATCATGACACCTAAGGCTTGAAGATGTAAGCCTAGTGAAGCAATAATACCAAATAGCCACGCACCCAGTAGAGCACGAGCTGGATCCCAGACGGCGAAGATTACAAGTGCAACCGCAATCCAACCTCGGCCAGCCGACATGTTTTCAATCCAGGAGGGAGAATAGGCTAGTGATAGATAGGCACCACCCGCGCCAGCGAGCATACCTCCGACAATAACAGCGGCATACCGGACGAAAAAGATGTTATGTCCCAGAGCGTCTACCGCCGATGGATTTTCGCCAGCCGCCCTGAGAAGAAGGCCTATCTTTGTTTTGTAAAAAACGAACCAAAGTATGACAACTAGAATTACGCTGAGGTAAACCATAATGTCCTGTTTAAAAAATATATCACCAATTATAGGAATTTGAGAGAATAGCGGGACGGCAACTGCTTTAAAGGTCGAGGTGGGCGGAATTCCCACCAAGCCACGTCCCAGGTATGCTGACAGGCCCGTACCAAAAATAGTCAGTGCCAGACCGCTCGCCACTTGACTCGCACGGAAAACGATGGTAATGACCGCATGAATTAGCGCCATAAGTCCGCCCGCTATCAAGGCCACCAATAGGCCCAGCCATTTGTTGTCTGTATAAGTACCCACGTAAAAGGCGCTTACAGCTCCCACGAGCATCATGCCCTCAACACCTAGATTCAAGATTCCCGAACGCTCAGCAATGACTTCACCAAGCGAAGCATATAAAATCGGGGTGCCTGCAACGACTCCAGCTGCAAGGATGGCGATTATATAGTTTAAATCCATACCGTCATGCCTTCTTTCTTACCAAACGGTAATTGTTAAAGATTTCGCCGGCCAGCACGAAAAACAGAATCGAGCCCTGAAACATGGACACCATGCTCGAAGGAAAACCGGAGGTCTGCAGGCTGAAACCACCGACCAGCAGCCCGCCCATTAGAAAGGATGCCAGCAAGATACTTATGGGATTCAGCCGAGCAAGCAAGGCAATAAGTATGGCGGTGTAGCCATAGCCTGGAGAAATCGTCTGCTGCAAGCGGTGAAGTACGCCTGAAACCTCAGCCATACCGGCAATTCCCGATATTGCCCCACTTAAAAACATCACCTTCAAGACATTTTTAACATAACTCATGCCTGCATAATCTGCCGCCTTGCGGCTGGATCCGCTGACGCGGATCTCATATCCCCACTTAGAATATTTGATAAGAAAGAACATCGCTATGGCAATGATTAGCAGAAGAAAGATGGCGTAACTGATTCGAGTGTTGCCGAAAACTGGTATGGTCGCACTATCCGGAAATTGTTTGGTGAGAGGAAAATTGTTTCCCTTTGGATCTTTCCAAGGACCATAAACAAGATAGGCAATCCAAAAATAAGCCACATAGTTCAGTAAGAGCGAGCTAATGGTTTCATTAACATTCCAGTAAGCCTTCGGAATGGCCGGAATCAAGGCCCAAAGTCCGCCGCAAATAAAGCTGGCAACCAACATGAGTGGGAGCATTACGAGTATTGGCAGGTTCGAAAAAAACAAAGCGAAATAGGTAGCACCAAAAGCTCCCATATAAAATTGGCCTTCTGCCCCGATATTCCATAATTGCATGCGAAAAGCCAACGAAACCCCGAGGGAACAAAGCGCAAGAGGAATCATTTCTACGAGCGTTTCACTAAGGCCATAGGCTGAGCCAACGGAAGATTGTAGAATCTCACTGTAAAGTTTTAACGGGTCCTTTCCAGTGAGCAACACAAAGAGGCCAGCAAAAATCAGCCCCAGCACTATGGAGGTCAACGAGATTCCAAACTTTTTCAGAGCCGAGCTTGAATTTGTTTTTTTAATCTCCCAATTTCCCAACAATTTAAGATTCATGAAGATCTACCTTTCTTTTACCGGCCATCATCAGGCCGATTTCTTCACGCGACGTTTCACTAGGGTTAACAACGCCCATGATTTCACCCCCGTGCATCACGATGATGCGATCCGTCATGGAAAGAAGGTCTTCCAGATCCTCTGAAATAAGGAGCACTGCCTTACCCTTTTCACTCTGCTCTATGAGTAGTCGTCTGACATAATCGGTCGCCCCGATATCAAGGCCACGCATCGGATACACCGCAATAATCAGCTTCGGATCGGAGTCGATTTCACGTGCCAGCAGAAGCTTCTGAATGTTTCCGCCCGACATCATCTTAACTGGGTTAGCTGTACTCGCTAACCTGACATCAAATTTTTGTATTAACCGATCGGTGTCACTTCTAACTTTATCCCAACGAATAAAGGCGCCATGATTCTTGCGATAACTTTTAAGGGCCATATTTTCATAAGCGTTAAGGTCTGTCACAAGCCCGGTGGTCATGCGATCCTCTGGTACATAGCTAATACCCAGATCAATCCGTTTTTTTCGACCGGATTTTGTGCAGTCCTTTCCGCAGAAGGAAACGCTTCCTTGTTTAACCATACGCAGGCCTGCCACAGTGTCGGCAAGCTCCTTCTGGCCGTTGCCATCAACCCCCGCGACGCCAAGTATTTCTCCGTCATATATATCGATCGAGATATTTTTCAATTTCAGCAAACCATTGTTGCCCAAAGCCGATACATTATTTAAAGACAGAACTTTATCGTTTTTGCGATGGGATTTCTTTTCCACCACGTCACTAATATTTCTGCCCACCATCATTTTGGCAAGCTCTTTTTCATTCGTATTTTTGGTATGAACAGTACCTATGGATTTTCCGTCTCGTAAAACGGTTATGCGATCTGTATTTTCTAAAACCTCATTCATTTTATGAGAAATAAGAATGACTGATTTTCCATTTTTAACCATCTTTAGAAGCGTTTCGTAGAGCGCATTGGCTTCCTGAGGGGTCAGTACAGCAGTCGGTTCATCAAGTATCAAAACTCTGGCACCCAACAGGAGTAATTTAATGATTTCCACTCGCTGTTGCTCTCCGACCGAGAGTTGCCAAATTTTCGCTTTTGGGTCGATGGAAAGTCCGAAGGCTTCTGATTGCTTGATAATCTGCTGCTCAATTTCTTTGAGGTTATAAATCTGTTTTAGATCCTTAATACTAAGCATGACGTTTTCAGCCACTGTAAATGGCTGAACAAGCTTAAAATGCTGGTGCACCATCCCAATACCGTAGTTGACAGCATCCTTCGGCGACGAAAATTCAGTTTTCTTGCCCTCAATGTAGATGTCACCCCCATCGGGACGATAGAGGCCTGTGAGCACGCTCATCAACGTGCTTTTCCCCGCCCCGTTCTCACCGAGCAGAGCATGGATTTCGCCAGAGTTAACGTTAAACGAAACCTGATCATTGGCCAGGATGCCCGGAAATTCTTTGATGATTTTGCGCATTTCTATCATGGGGGTATCTCCCATTGATCTCACCCTTTCAAACATTACCGCAAACCGGCGAGAGTCCCGCCGGTTTGCTGCTAACACCATTCTTCATTTCAATGGGGACATACCTATAGGTGTGTCCCCTGACCTTGTTCGATCGGTTAAGATTTGGGAATTGATCCCGATACGCCTTTAACGAACCAATTGATGGAAAGGAGAACATCATCGGGAGCTTTATCTCCATCTTTGACTTTCAGGGTGCCGCTTTGATCATAGATTGGTCCTGAGAAGGGATCGAATTTTCCATTCATAATATCCTGTTTTTTGGCATTAACTGTAGCCTGGAAGTCTTTATCAACTTTGTCGCTGAAAGGCGTAATATCAATGATTCCGCCATCCTTAATTCCGCCAAAATATTGTGTTGGTTTCCATGTTTTGTCCATAACTTCCTTGACTACTTGCACGAAATATGGACCCCAGTTGGATACATCACCAACAAGGATAGAATTAGGTGCAAATTTTGACATATCGGAGTCGTGTCCAACTGCCAGAACGCCTCTATCTTGAGCTGTCTGAGCAAACGTTGGCGAATCGACATGCATCGCTAATACATCGGCGCCTGCGTCAATCAAACTGTTGGCAGCAGTTTTTTCCGTTGCTGGATCGTTCCAGGAATTTGTCCAAACAACCTTAACTTGAACTTTAGGGTTGATCGATTGAGCACCCAGGGTAAAGGCATCAATATTACGGATGACTTCGGGTGTACCGAACGGTGCAAGGAATCCGAGAACATTGCTCTTTGTGTATTTTCCTGCTACCATACCGGTCAGGTACCGGGCTTGGTAGTCTCGGTTGAAATATGTGCCTAAATTGTCAGTAGTTTTGTAACCGCTGCAATGTTCAAAGACAACATCCGGGAACTTCTTAGATACATTAACCATGTAATCCATGTAACCATAGCTGGTACCAATAATGATCTTGTTGCCCTTTTGAGCCAGATCTGTGAAAACACGTTCAGCATCTGCAGTCTCGGGAACGTTTTCAACAAACGTTGTTTCAACGTTCTTCATTTGAGATTCGAGATATTTTCTGCCCTGATCCTGGGCATAAGTATAACCAAAGTCGCCCACAGGTCCAACATAAACAAACGCAACTTTGATTTTTTCTTCTGTAGCTGGCTTGCTTGCTTGTTCATTAGTCGATGGCTTGCTTTCTTGGGAGCACCCGCTGAGCAACACCGATAGAATCATAGCAAGGACCAGCGTCAGCACTCCAATTTTGTTAATTTTTTTCATAATCTCTCCTCCATTGTATTTATTAGTTTGGGATTTTCTCACGTAAATATACTGTTCTTTCATCCCTTCTTTCTGACTTGACAGTCTAAATTAATTAACACTTATCCTGGATACCGTCGTCACTTCCCGGATTCCTTACTTTCAGGCAGATTGTTAGGGAAATTGCCCAATTTGGAAATCGTTAAAACTATTTATAGAAGTTTTTCTCGGGATGATAGACAAGCCGATTCACTCAGATGGTACCTTAGGAAAACGTTTTCTGTCAAGTTCCTCATAAAGAAAAAAAGTATCTTCCACTGCTGGTGTCCTTGGTCTATATCTGCGAAAAAAGTCTATGAGCATAGACACTTAAAATGCCGGAGGGGTTATAGCCGAAATAAAGATCAGGTCTTCTGGACCAATGCTCCAAATCTTATGGGGAATACTCGAGAAATAATAGATACTGTCTCCTTCTGCTAAAGTATGAATGTCCTCCCCAATTTGGATTTTCATCTGTCCCTGTACAACCAAGATGTTCTCTTCTCCGGGATGGGTCAGGGGTTCGTCACAAGTAACGGCACCTGGTTCCAATCGCGCCATCATCATCTCCAAACTTCTGTTCAAATCGGGAGACAACAATTCAAAGGTAAGATGTGAGTCTGGAAATTTCAAAACCTGACGCTCATTTTTCCTCACAACTGGGCTTGATTTGGCTTCATCCATCAAAAAGTAAAATATGGGCACGTCGAGGGCATGGGCAATTCTTCTTAAAGAAGTGATTGAGGGATCCGTAAGGTCCCGCTCTACTTGGCTCAAAAAACCTTGCGTCACCCCGGTCCTTTCTGCCAAATCCTTTAGGGTCAGTTGCTTCTCCATTCTTTTAGTGCGGATTTTTTCACCCAGCATCACTTACCACTCTTTCCACAAGTTCGCACCGTAAGCAAGATTACTCAACAATACCGGCCATCAAAAGACCCAGTAACCGTTCGTCTGTTTCCTCCACTGGCATAACCTTCATAATTTTCCCTTCGTAAAGAACTGCTATGCGATCACAAATACTTGTCAATTCCTCTAGATCCTCGGAGATCAACAACACTCCAATGCCGTTTCTGCGAGCTTCCAAGAGCTTACTATGCAAGTATTCTGTTGCCCCGATGTCCACTCCGCGTGTCGGATAAGCTGCCACTAAGGCTACAGGATTTCGGGTTATTTCCCTCGCCAAAATTACCCGCTGGATATTGCCACCGGACAACCTGCCTGTAGGAGTTTCTAAGCTAGGAGTTTTAATGCCATATTTCTCTACCAAAGACGAACTGTGGGACATAATCACTCGGTTTTGCAGGAGAGAACGCTTGGCAAACGGGGGTTGGTGATGATCCTTTAAAATTAGGTTCTCCCAGATACTAAAGGAAGGAATAGTCCCCACGTGAAGCCGGTCCTCCGGGATATAACCCAGACCCTGTTCAATAATTCTAGCTGGCGCCATTTTTGTACTTTCTTTGCCATTTAAAACTATTTTTCCTTTACTTACTTTTCTTAGCCCGCCGATTACCTCGGCAAGTTCTTTTTGTCCATTGCCTGAAACTCCGGCAATTCCCAAGATCTCCCCTTCGCGGATAGTGAGTGAAACTCCGGCCAAAGCATCTGTCCCCATATCTCCTTTGGCGAAAACATCTTGAAGTTCTAAAATAGGTTTGCCTGGAAAAAACTCGCTATCCCTTCGACAGGGAGCCATGTCCCTTCCGACCATCAGTCGTGCCAGAGCTTCCTGGGAAGTTTCCAGGGTATTGACGTCTGCACAAACCTCACCGTCCCTAAGTACGGTCACTCTATCACTAATTGCCATAACTTCATTTAATTTATGGCTAATCAAGATGATTGAGTTTCCCTGATTGGACATGTTTTTGAGCAACAAAATTAACTCATTAGATTCCTGGGGAGTGAGGACCGCTGTAGGTTCATCAAGAATCAGCAGGTTAGCACCCCGATAAAGAGCTTTGACAATTTCGACGCGCTGTTGTTCGCCGACACTCAACTGCCAAACATAGGCATCGAGATTAATCGCTAAACCATACTTGTCCGTTATTTCTTGAACTTGTTTTTTAGCCGTTTTTAAATCTACCAAGAATGTCTTAGACAGCCCTAAGATGACATTTTCACATACAGTAAGGGTGGGAACCAGCATAAAATGCTGGTGTACCATCCCTATCCCAAGTTGAATGGCCTCACTGGGAGAGTTTATCTTTACCTTCTTGCCGTTAAGCGAGATATTACCTGCATCAGGTTGGTAAAGACCGTAAAGGATATTCATCAGAGTTGTTTTGCCTGCTCCATTTTCACCCAGAATAGCAAGTACCTCACCTGCATCTAAGTGGATATTCACATTATTATTGCTTAGAACACCAGGAAAACGTTTAGTGATTCCATGCATTTCTAGGTGTTGGATCTTTTCAACCATGTATATTCACCCATTATTTCTTAGGTAATTCCACCTTTAATTTGCCGCTAATAATGTCTTGTTTCGCTTGTTCTACAGCAGCTTTTGCTTCCGCGGGAATCTTGTCAGCCAGTTTTTCATTGTATTTTAGCTCAATCGTTCCATCGGCAAAAGTCAAGGTAAGGTGTTGTCCACCTAGAATTCCTTGTTTTCTCAAGTCAATAATTTTGGTTACGACCTTTTCCCAGTTATATGCTTGGGCTGCTAAAACTGTATCAGGAGCGACACTGCTTTGATCCATATCCGTGGAAAGCCAGTATTTGCCCTTGTTCTCCGCAACGGCTCGCATTGCTCCTACGGCCTGCTGCGAGGAACCAGTAAGGATGTCAGCACCTGCACTCATTTGAGTTTTGGCCAGATTGCCCGCTCCTACAATATCATTAAAAGAGCCCGTATAGGCAATACGTGTTTTGACATCGGCTTTTCCTTTTGCAACGCCCTGTTGGACACCAGAATTGAACTTAACTGCATCTCCAGATTCTACAGGGCCCACAATTCCTACAATGCCTGATTTAGTTGTCATGGCTGCCAGCATACCTAACAGATAACCACCATCTTGGGCTTGTGGGTCGTAGGCAAAAATATTCGGTGCAGTCTCAAAGCCACTACCATAGGCAAAGGTTGTCTTAGGGAAGTCCTTGGCGATATCCATTAATACGCTTTGATACTGGGAACCGTGGGCAATGATAATATCATACCCTTGGGTTGCATATTGACGTATAGCTGCTCCCGCATCCACTGCGCTACCCAGCTTTTCGCTGGTTACAACCTCCACCTTGTCTTCACCCATGGTTTTCTGAACTGCTTTCAAACCTTCTACCATGGACTGACACCAAGCTAGATCATCAACCGTAGCTGGGAGTACAAGAGCGATGCGAACCTTTTCCGCTTTTGCCTGCGGGGCTGTCTCAGCAGTCTTACTGGCGTCGGTGGTATTGGTACCACAGCCGGCTGTGAAGGCCAACAGGGTAAAGACGGCCAACATTAAAGTTAATACTTTTTTCAATTTCTTTTTCCTCCTTCATTTTCTATATCTGTTTTAACCATCGATATATTAACCTCTGGTTCCGCGCTGAAAGGGTTTACCCAGTGCCGCTGGGGCCCAAACCCGCCCAAAGGAGATTGCCAAGGCAACTATGGTTACCACGTAAGGTAAAATAACGGCTAGTTCGTAGGGAAAGTTAATTCCTAAAACTTGCACCATGCTCTGAAAAGAATCAGCCATACTGAACAAGAGAGAACCTAATAGAATCCCCCAAGGACTCCAGCGACCAAAATAAACTAAAGCAATGGCAATAAACCCCCTGCCAGCCGTGATATTATCTGCATACATATTGGCCTGACCAATGGTTAAGAAGGCCCCAGCTAGACCAGCTAGCATACTGCCGACAATCAAACACTCGTATCTGATACGCACTACATTCACTCCCAAGGTATCAGCTGCCTCAGGTTTGTTGCCCACAGCCCGAACATTAAGGCCCCAACTCGTCTTATAGAGTATAAAACCCGACAACGGCACCAGCGCTAAAGCTGTATAAACTAGTATGTTTTGGTTGAAAAATATCGGACCCAGGAATGGAATATTGCTTAGCAGAGGAATTTTAACTTCCTTCAAGCCGTCGATCGACGTGATTCCTCCCACGTACAGGCGGTATAATAAACCAGACAGACCCCAACCAAACATGTAAAGTCCTATGCCACTAATTCCCTGTTCAGCCTTAAAGGTTACGCTGACCAGCGCCATCAACAAACCCATTAACGCTCCTATGATTAGGCTAGCAATGATGCCTAGTAAAGGGCTTCCCAAATGCAGAGTAGCAAAGAATCCTGCAAAGGCACCCATCATCATGATTCCTTCCACCCCTAGGTTGTAGACCCCTGAGCGTTGGGTGAACATTTCCCCCAAAGCTGCCAAAAGATATGGTGTAGCTAAACGGATTCCAGTAGCTAGTATACTGATGATAATAGCGGAATTCATGACACCTTCCATTATTACTTGCCACCTTCCCCGTCAACTTTTTGTCCAAATATCTTTGCCTTCAAATGGGTTAGGAAGCTTGGATTCTTTAAGAAATAATCACTTGATACCACGAACAAGACGACTAGTCCTTGGATCACCATAACCATGGCTGCTGGAATATTTACAGCCCTTTGCATCATATCAGCTCCTAAAAGCAGGGCGCCGAACAGCACTGCAGCTGGAATAGTACCCAATGGATGCAAGCGACCGAAAAGGGCAGCAACAATACCGCTAAACCCGTAACCTGCAGATATACCTTCAATGGCGCGGTGATGAACCCCTGTCACCTCAACTGCACCTGCCAATCCAGCCATTCCTCCAGCGAGAGCCATAGCTAAAATCAAGTACCATTCCACTTTAATACCAGCGTAGCGAGCGGCCTCAGGTCCAGCACCAACTGCTCGCATACGATATCCGATACTGGTGCGCCACAAAAAGAAATAAACCAATACCGCTAATAACAGGGCGAAAATCAGACCGGAATGCAGCCTGGTCCCTGGGATAAGCCGACTGAGCCAGATCTGTTGAGGGATTGAAGCTGTTTGTGGCACACCCGTACCATAAGATACTTCTTTTGGGTCGATTAACGGTCCACGTATAAGAAACAGATATAATTGTAAGGCAATCTGATTTAGCATCACTGTACTAAGAATTTCATTGACAGCTAAGCGCGCCTTTAACCAACCAGCAATCCCTCCCCATACGGCGCCACTTAATCCACCCGCCAGAAATACCAAGGGGAGCAAGAGTACCGCTGGCATATCTGGCAAGGATACAGCGACTGCCGCCGCTCCAATCGCTCCAGCCAGAATCTGGCCTTCAGCACCAATGTTGATAATCCCACTACGAAAAGAAATAACAATCCCTAACCCCACCAAAAGCAGCGGGACTGTCCGTACAAGGGTCTCTGTGATCCCGAATTTGTCACTGATCGGCCCTGTAAACATCACTCCATAAGCTTTTAACGGGTCCGACTTTGCAAGAATGAGAAATACTGCGCCGATTAGGAGTGCCCCTACCAAAGCGGCAAGCAACACTACAATTTGAATAAAGACCCCTCTAGATCGTGAACTCAACTATATACAACTCCATCCTGTAGTGAAAATTATAATATGTATGAAATTTCGTTCCCCCTCCCCCGGTTTTAAAGAAAACTTGGTTGGCCGCTGCCTTAGCACTTAAGTTATACTTTTCTGACAAGTATAAAAAAAGCTTTCTAGAGATTAAAAATCTCCAGAAAGCTTCATTGCTCAATACCTGGACTTGCCCATATTATATTACCTATATTAAAATATTGCAATGATTTCTTAGTGTGAGTAAATTTCCGCACAAGAAATTCTCTATTGTTAAACATTTATCTTAATTCCTAGGGTCACTATGCACCGTGCCCTACTCAAGATTCTCTAATTCATTATAATCTTTACTCAAAACATCCGCTAGCAATCTGTGATCATGGAGTAAGTCAATTAAGATGCGCTCATCTTTAGTTTGGGTGGCTCGAGCATTGGTAAGAATACTTAAAGGCCGATAAATGGGAGCATCTTGAATTTTTAAGCTTTTAAATGTCTTTCTGTCACCTACCCGGCTAACAGTCAAAGAAGAAATAATGGTAATTCCAAGTCCTGCCGAAACTAGTTGTTTGATTGCTTGTGTACTTCCCAGTTCCATCGATATATTTAATTGATCCGGATCAAGCCCTCTCTCTTTAAGGGCCATCTCCATTACCCTGCGTGTCCCAGAACCATCTTCGCGAGTCACCAAACGCTCGTGAGGAAGTTCGGCTAAGGTAATACTATTCCTTGACGCCCAAGGATGGAAATAGGGAATCACAACTACCAACTCATCTTCCCAGAAACTCTCCACATTAAGATCCTTATGCTGGGGAACTGGCCCCTCTATCAGACCAATATGCATCTTCTTCTCCAAAACATCTTGAGAAATTGATTCTGTATTGGCGATCTTTACTTTAAAGTCCACGTCTGGGTGAGTCTTATACAAAAATGCCAAAATATTAGGAAGGATATATTCTCCTATCGTTAAAGTCGCGCCGAGCTGAATCAGTCCTCTCTGATTTAGTGCAAGAGCGCTGATCTGCTCTTTAGCATTTGTAAGCAGGTCTAAGACACTTCGAACATGTGCATAGAAAATCTGACCTTCTTTAGTCAAAGTAACTCCTTTATTAGTGCGATCAAAAAAACGAGCACCATACTGATTCTCCAGATTCTGAATCTGCAAACTAATACTGGGTTGACTCATGTGGAGCTTCTTCGCTGATAACGTAATGTTTTTGGTTTCTGCAACATCTTTGAACACAAGAAAATGTTGTTCCATGATGATATATCTCCCTTCCTAGCCCCCTATATCTATTGAATAGCGCTCTTAATTTACGCTATCATCTATCTATGCAATAGTATATTAACTTGTTCCTATTATTTTCGCCGGATATTTCGCTTTTCCTTCCATTTATAATTTTTATTTTGAAAAATTATACAAATGTACTCTAATTACTTTTAAGCAGTATAATTTTTCATCTTATGAAAATACCCGATTATTAAAACCTTGCACCTCTTCCCTAATAAGGATAGAAATGCAAGGTTTTTAAGCTAAGTTCTTGCTTTAGTTTATATGGGTTTCTTTTACTATTTATGAAAAGTTCTCTTCTCTAAAGCATTAATATACGCTTTAGCACTGGCTTCAATTATGTCAGTAGAGAACCCCTTGCCTAACACCAGACGGCCATCTTCATAACGCAACTTAACTGTGGCCTCTCCCAAAGCCTCACTGCTTCTAGTTACAGACTTCAGCGTATAATCTTCAAGCGTTGCAACATTCCTTGTTATCCTATCAATAGTATTGAAAAGAGCATTCACAGGACCGTTGCCACAAGCAGCATCTGTCATCATTTCCCCTTCTATTTCCAGGGTTACGGTAGCTGTCGCCATCTCAACTCCATTTGTCGCGATAGACATATCCCGAAGCAGAATACTATCTGCTGTACCCCCGGAATCTCCCATCAATACATAAAGGTCCTGATCAAACACTTCTTTCTTCTGATCTGCCAACAGTAAGAATCTTTGATAAACATCCTCAAGCTGAGCACCTTCTATTTGATACCCTAATTCCTCGAGACAATATTTAAGAGCATGTCTCCCTGATCTTGCTGAAAGACTAATCGTATTTTGAGGAATACCGATGGTTTCTGGTTGGATGATTTCATAGGTTTCTCTGTCTTTTAGAACCCCGTCTTGATGAATGCCTGAAGCATGCATGAAAGCATTGGTTCCGACAATCGCCTTATGATCCGGGACGGTCACTCCTGTTATCCGTGAAACAAGTCTGCTTGTGGCAGATATCTCACGGGTGTTAATTTTACTCTCCACCCCGTAACCATCATGTCGGGTATAAATCGACATAATCACCTCTTCCAGGGAAGTATTACCCGCCCGCTCTCCGATGCCGTTGATTGTCCCTTCTATCTGACTAGCTCCAGCTTTAATACCAGCTAGAGAATTCGCCGTTGCCATTCCCAAATCATTATGACAATGCACGCTTACAATTGCTTTATCAATATGCTTAACATTATTAATAACAAAACTAATTAATTCTCCATATTCCCATGGGTTAGCGTAGCCAACAGTATCCGGGATATTAACTACTGTAGCCCCAGCATGGATTACTTCCTCGATGACCCTCACCAAGAACGTTGGGTCACTCCGAAAAGCATCTTCAGCGTAAAACTCCACATCACTTACATATTTCTTCGCATACTTAACAGCAGAAACAGCCTGCTCCACGACTTGGTCCGGTGTAAGCTTAAATTTCTTGGCCATGTGAATTGGCGAAACACCTATGCCCGTGTGAATTCTAGGATATTCAGCATTGCGTAAGGCCTCAGCACAAATATCAATATCCTTTACTACCGCTCTTGTCAACCCACAAATGATAACTCCTTTCATTTCCTGTGCGATCGTTCGAACCGATTCCATATCCCCTGGTGAAGAAGCTGGGAAACCCGCTTCAATGACATCAACGCCGAGCTTCACTAATTGATGGCCAATTTCTAATTTTTCTTTAACATTGAGTGTGATCCCCAAGGATTGTTCTCCATCTCTGAGGGTAGTATCAAAAACATATAATCTACGCATATAAATTCCTCCTTAAATATAAATAAACCCTTCGTCTCTAATTGAGACGAAGGGTTAGTTCGCGGTACCACTCAAGTTGACAGCAAATAGCCGTCTTCTCTGCAGATACGGGAGTTATCGATATTCGTGGTTCGCTGTACGTAGTTCGACCGAAAAAAAGATCCTAGATCGAACTACTAACATCGAACAACTATCTTCGAGTCATCCGATATCCCCTTCCTTTTAACGGTGGAAGCTCCGTCCGAGCCTACTTTAAATCAATTTCGGTCGGCTACTCGAGGAAGAGTTCCAATTCTATCCCATTACTGCCTTTCACCAACCGGCAGTTCTCTGAAACGGGTACTGAACTGTACTATTCCCTCTCATCGTCATTTTAACTGTTTTATAACATTTTGACATTACTTTTTATTATTGTCAAGGATAAATATTAGGTTAATTTTGGTTCTCCTGAATTTAATTCTTTTCGACAGAGAAAACCCCGTCAACTTCATTGAGATCCTCGATGATTTTATCTATATTTATTCGCTTAAAGGGAGTTCTTAAAGTGTATTCAAAGGTTGTTTTGTTTTGCTCTTCATTTAATAAAGACATAGAAATATTTTGAGCGATTATTTTATGTGACTCAATAATACGGTTGATTTCTTTGACTTTGCAAGTTCCATTCACTGTAACTATCTGTAATATCTGTTTACTTCTAAAAAAATAATGTTCGACTGAACGCTCCAATGTAACAAAAACTAAAAACGTAGCCAGGAATGCAGAAAAATAGAATCCGGCTCCTGTGACTAAACCTATCGCTGAAACCACCCATAGTGAAGCGGCTGTTGTGAGTCCTTTAACCGAGACTCCATCCCTTAAAATAGTACCGGCTCCTAAAAAACCGATACCTGAAACAACTTGGGCGGCTAGTCGAGCAGGATCTTTGTTTACTGTCGTAAAATCCGAGAATCCATACATTGATAAAATCATGATTAAAGCGGCACCTAAAGAAACTAAAATATGCGTTCTAAACCCTGCTGGACTATCATGTCGCTCTCTTTGAAAGCCTACTATTCCACCGAAAACACAAGCTAGAAATATTCTTACAGCAATCTCATAATCAGTAATTACCACTGTCCCCACATCTTTCTCTGTATTTTCTCTATTTTCGATTATCTTCTACCTTACTTTTTGGCTAAAGTTCTCGTTTTCCCTTCTATAACCATCACTTAATATCTTTGTAACAATGAAAACAACCTTTGAAGCCACTCGTCCTTGTGCTTTAGCGTTAATGACTCATTTCACCCCTTCATATGACATTTTCCAACTCACATAGGGGTACTAAGCAAGGGACTTAATATATAAGTATGTATTAACAGCCTAAAATTTTCCGGCTAAAGATACCCTTCTGCGGAAATAACTAAAGGATATGAAATATAAGGGGGTTAAACGCTTGGAAGAGATAAACACTAGCATCGTTGAATTAGTGCCTGAGTATTTAGTGATTGTATCACAGTTGGAACCCACTTTAAATATCATAAGAATTAAGGTTTATGATCGGGAGCTCTTTTTTGTTAACCCAAATCCGTTAGTTAATGAAAACCAGCTTGGCCAATATTCTATCTGTCCTAGCTGCTATAATCAAACAGTTTCCGAAATCCGTGATATGTATGCTGGATGGTCCAAAATTGATAGAACTCAACCCATGAAGCTCATCGGAATTCATAATCAAGATCCTAAAAACCTTTATATTCAGTTTTCACTCGGTGAGCGTTGTTTTATCTACGAACGCAGCCTAGAGTTACACAGAGAAGTAGTATATGAAGAATTATTCGGTAAAAAGCATAACCATCGGCAGCGGGCTTTGAGTAGTGACGATGAAAAGTATCTTGTCTCTAAACTCAGATTTTTACCTAAGACCAAAAAGGCGATTAGCTTTTACCCGTTTAAAGCGACTTCTGGCCATACCTACATTAGGAGGCATCTCTCTTAACCTTTACTGTAAAATCTCCATAATAGACATGCGTCTGCACAATAAATTAAATTCCACAATCACGTTGCCTATGTATATGTTCATTCTGGACAAGTCTCAACGTTATTATAGGAGGTTATTCTAAGTGCAGGGTAGTCCAATTCTAGAAATCGACCTAGATAAAATAACATTTAATACCTCTCAAGTGGTCGAACGATGCCACCGAAAAGGGATAGAAGTCATTGGCGTAACTAAAGGATTTAGCGCGATCCACCAGATCGTCTCGGCTATGGTGGCAGGAGGAATTGACGGCCTAGCTGATTCTCGGATGGAAAACATTGTTGAACTCAGGGAGAAAGGATTTACTCAACCGATTACTCTGCTGAGAATTCCACGCTTAAGCAACGTCATGAAGGTTGTTCAGTATACCGACACTAGTATAAATTCAGAAATAAGTGTCATAAAAGCATTAGCTCAAGCAGCTAAACAATTGGGAAAAATTCACCGAATAATATTAATGGTCGATGTTGGCGACCTGCGTGAAGGGGTGCTGCAGGAAAATGTGCTTGACATGGCCAAGCGGTTTACTAGTTTTAAAGAAATTAAACTCATAGGGCTTGGAACAAATATGGGGTGCTTTGGAGGAATACTTCCAAGTTCCAATAATCTTGGGGTCTTGGTTGAATTGGGACGTGCTGTTGAAAACGAATTAAACCTGAAACTGGAGATAATTTCTGGCGGTGGGACTTCAACATTATTGTTAATTGAAAATGAACAGGTTCCTGCTGGAGTAAATCAGTTGCGGATTGGCGAGGGTATCTTATTGGGTACTGATACGACCAATAATCGAAAAATCCCTTGGCTTCACCATGACGCGTTCCACCTGCGGGCTGAAGTTATCGAGGTTAAATCCAAACCATCCGTGCCAACAGGGATAATAGGTCGAGATGCTTTTGGTAATATCCCAGAATTCGAAGATCTAGGAGTTCGGAAAAGAGCCATTGTATCGATGGGAAAACAGGATGTCAACATTAAAGGAATTCACCCTGTTGACGAAAGTCTAAAGATAATGGGGGCTAGTAGTGATCATCTTATTATTGATATTGAAGACTCAGAACACGAAGTAAAAGTTGGGGGCGTAATTGCCTTTTCTTTAGCCTATTCCGGATTGCTCTCAGTCAGCGATTCAAGGTACGTACGAAAATTATTCAAAGGTAATTGTGGTCCAACAACTAATACAACCTAAACTTATTCAACCGCCTCATATGAGGAACTCTTACCAGCGGCCTTTTCAATAATGTCTCCTACCAAGTCCTCAGGCTCCGGTTTCCCAAGGTAATACCCCTGTAAGTGATCACATTTCGCATTGATTAGGTAGTTAAGTTGTTCTAGCGTCTCAACCCCTTCAGCAATTGTTTCGATATTAAGCTTATGTACCAAGGAGATAATTGATTTCGTCAGTTCATTATAAGGATTCAACGAATCAATTTCTTGCACAAACGCCTTATCGATTTTCAACAAACTAATTGGAAGTTTTCGCAAATAACTTAATGATGAATATCCTGTTCCGAAGTCATCAAGTGCAATTCTTACTCCCAAGTCTTTTAAATTTTTCAATTCATTGGCGACATTATCATAACTATCAATAAAAATACTCTCTGTTACTTCCAATTCGAGACTTGTTGGTTTTAATCCAGAAGATTTAATTGCCTTCAAAACCGTGCCGCGAAATTTCCTTTGCCTTAATTGGATAGGTGAAATATTTACGGCCATAATTAGCTCATGACCAAATCTATCTTGAAACTTTTTACAAACGCTACTTGCTGTGTTTAAAACCCACTCTCCGATTTCGATAATCAGGCCGGATTCTTCTGCTATGGGTATAAACTCCATGGGACTCAAAAAACCTATTTCAGGACTATTCCAGCGAATTAGTGCTTCAAAACCACGAATCCTTCCCGTTTTAGCAACATATTGCGGCTGGTAGTGCAAAACAAATTCATTATTTTTTAATGCCTTCCTTAGTAATCTTTCAATAGTTGTTTTTTTCAGGAGATTCTCTTTCATTTTAATGTCAAAAAATTGATATCCATTCTTCCCCAATTCTTTGGCTTTATACATGGCTGTATCCGCATTATTTAAGAGCTCTTCTCCTGTTTCGCCATTATCCGGATAAATAGAAACGCCTATACTTGATGTTAGATTAATCATGGTTTCATTGATCCAAAATGGTTCCTTAAATATCAATTTTATGCGTTCTAAGTTCGGGACTATACTATTTTCCGGTTTTACATCTTCAATTAACAATGCAAATTCATCACCACTTAAACGAGCAGCTGTATCCTTGCTGTCGATACATGTTAATAATCGTTTTGCGGTTTCGATTAGAAGCGCATCCCCTATTGTATGTCCTAACGTATCATTTACTATTTTAAAGTTGTCTAAATCAAGAAATACCACGATTACATTTGTGCCATTCTTTTTAGCTATTGTAATTGCTTCTTTTAACTTATCCAAAAAAAGAATCCTATTGGGCAGATCTGTTATATAGTCGTAATAGGCCATATGACTGATTCTTTGTTCATTTTCTCTTAATTCCTCATGCAATTTCATTAGCTCTCTATTCTTATTTTTTAAATCCCGCTCATAAATCATCTGTTCAGTTACATCTTGAATAACTCCTAAAATCTTTACGGGCATGCCCGAACTATTACATACTACTTCTGCTATCGAATGCATATGCCTCTCTTCGAAATTGTCAGCTCTAATTATCCTGAAATTTACATTATATTCAGATTCTCCTTGAATCAAAAGTTCTAAAGCTTCATCCATTCTACTTCTATCCTCAAAGTGAACTCGCTGTTGTACTAATTTAAGCGATAACTCATGTTTCTCCATTATTAGGCCATATAAATTAAAGGCTTCTTCTGAGATCCATACTGTCTTAGTTTCCAAGTCAAACTCCCAATTTCCAACATGAGCAATCTTTTGAGCCCGTTTAAGCCTTGTCTTGCTTTCAGTTAGGAGTTGGGCAGCTTGATTCAAATCATCCATCTGTTGTCTTAGTTCTTCTTCTGTGGCTGTTACTTCCTCATAAAGTTGGCCGAGTAGCTCATTCTTATCTATTAATTCGAATTCCGTCTGTTTAAAACTAGTTATATCAATACATAGGGTAACAAAATACTCCTTTTTCGGGGAATATACCTCGACTCTGAACCATCTCTCTAAAGCATCTGAATAGTATTCAGTTGTTGCAGCTTTTCCAGTTAGAGCGACGTTACCATAAAAATTGATCCCATCAAATGGGTCCTCATCAGTTTTTGACCTAATTAATATTTTAAAAGCCTCGTTTGCTTCTATATATTCATAATCTATAGGATTACCTTCTTGATCCACAATAATCTTACGATAAGCATAGGCAGATAAATAATTGCCATTGTAACCCACATGTAACCTCCTCTTCTCCTTGTTGCTCTTCTTCTCGGGAGTGTTCATAGGTGAGATTCAAAGGAACAATCCTAAATTAAATAATATAGTCTAATTTCACGCTTATTCTTCGTTAAGCATTATTTTTTTCTACCTATTTCTCTACTTTTCAGAAAAATCCTGCTTCAAATTTAAAAGCCAAGGTTCTTTCCCTCCTTAAACTACACTCCTGGCTTGCGCAAAAAAGAAAGGCCTTAATATTGGGAATCTCCAATTGGACTCTTTATATAATCATCCAATTGGATGTTGTAAGCAGGTGACCTCCCCCGTATAATGAGCCTAAATTATTCCAGAGGGGGAACAAACTATGGCACATTGTTATGCAGAACGCGTCAATTACATGGCTAATTCGGCAATTCGCGAGATCCTAAAAGTGACTGAACAACCAAATGTCATCTCTTTCGCTGGCGGCCTTCCAGCTCCAGAATTATTTCCACTTTCCGATATCAGAGAATCTTATGATCGAGTTCTTGGAGCAGGCGACCCTTCTGTCCTCCAATACGGTACCACTGAGGGATATTTACCCTTGCGCGAGGAGATATCTGCTCAAATGAGAGCTAAAGGAATTCAAGCTGAAGCGGGCAATATCTTTCTCACCAACGGTTCTCAGCAAGGATTGGATCTGATTGCCAAACTATTCCTGAACCCCGGAGATGAAGTGCTTCTGCAAAATCCCAGCTATCTTGGCGCCATCCAAACTTTCCGGAGTTACCAGGCCAATTTCAGGTTAGTTCCAACAATTCAAGGAGGAATCGACCTGCCTGCCCTCGAATTATCTATTAAAGAACATCGACCTAAAATTATTTACCTGGCTCCTACTTATCAGAACCCCACTGGTACCACTCTTACTGTTGAAGAACGGAAGGCCATTGCTCGTATAGCGTGTCAGTACGGGGTCCCGGTAATAGAAGATGATCCCTACGGCGAACTCCGCTATGATGGGCCAATTATTGCACCAATCAAGTCCCTCGCCGCTGAGGACACAGTAATTTACCTGGGCACTTTTTCTAAGACCCTGGCCCCTGGCTTTCGACTTGGTTGGATCGTCGCCGACCAAGAACTAATAACTAAACTGACTGTCGCCAAACAAGGAACCGATTTGCATACCAGTACTCTCATCCAGCGAGCCACTCATTATTATTTAACTCATTTTAACGCGGCCGAACACATCGAAACGATTCGCCAGACCTATAAAAGACGACGAGACCTGATGCTGGACGAACTCAAAGCAAACTTCTCAACTCAGGTCAAATGGACCGAGCCGACTGGAGGCATGTTTATATGGCTGACCCTGCCAGATAATTATGATACTGATAAGCTTTTAACTCGTGCAGTGACAGGCAATGTAGCCTATGTGCCTGGTAGCCATTTTTTTGCCTGCGCAGGGAGTCACAGCAGCATGAGATTGAACTTTTCCAACCCTTCACCGATACAAATTAAACAGGGTATTAAAACACTCGCAGAAATTCTAGCTGTTAGCCATTAGCTATTAGTCGCAACAACACAAAGCGAGTAACTCATTTATTTTATGAGACCCAATCTTTTGACATAATCGCATCATCATCCATACTGTATTTTGAGGGGAAGAACAACCATGCAACTGCAAATAGATCGCTCCATCAAGACACCCCTATACTTGCAGATTAGGAGCCAAATTCGGCAACTCATCCTAGCTAACGAACTCCCTCCAGGTTTTCGTCTTCCCCCCGAGAGAAAGCTCGCCGCGTCATTAGGGGTAAATCGAACTACAGTTGTCAATGCCTACCATGAACTAGTGGCCGATGGGTTGATCCAACCCCACGTGGGCAAAGGAACTGTCGTCGTTAATGCCCCTCTGTCCACCGAACATTTTTCTCTTGACCATTTCACTAGCGGTGATTCCAGGGTACGGCCTTCATCAATCCAGCCTATATCCTGGCAGAACTTTTACACTAAGCAGTCTGAGCGCATGTATAACCCAGTCTTGGCCTCTATTCTGGATGAGATTGGCGAAGAAGACCAAATCTCTTTCGCTTTGGGATCGCCAGCTGGCGAATACTATCCTCTTGAAGAATTCCGGCAAATTAGTAAAGAAGTGATGCGTTCAGGCAACTGGCAAGCCTTCGAGTACGGGCCCACGATTGGCCATTATCCTCTCCGAAAATACTTGAAAGAATGGCTAAGCCACCGTAGCATCCAAACTCAGACCCAAAACATCATGATTTTATCGGGTTCTCAACAGGGACTCGATCTACTTGCTAAAGTTTTTATAGAACCTGGAGACTATATCGTGATGGAGGAACCATCCTTCCTGGGGGCTATTGGGGTTTTCAAGGCGGCTGGTGCTCACATTCTTACGGTACCATTGGATCAGGAGGGCCTAAGAACCGACTTGTTAGAACAGATTCTTTCGCGCCATCGCCCCAAATTTATCTACACCTTACCAACGTTCCAAAATCCATCCGGCACAAAAATGAGTCTGTCTCGCCGTCAGGAACTCCTCAAATTAGCCTATCAATATCACGTACCAATCCTGGAAGATGACCCTTATAGTGAACTCTATTACGAAGGGATGCCATCCCCTTCTCTCAAGTCCATGGATAAACATGGCCATGTTATCTATCTCGGAACGTTCTCGAAAATGCTTTTTCCGGGACTTCGCCTAGGCTGGTGTGTGGCACCTTCCGCAGTACTTGAACAACTTGCCCTAGCCAAACAGCACGTAGACCTTCATACCAGCACTACCGTTCAATGGATGATGACTGACTTCTGCCGCCAGGGACTGTTAGACAAACACCTTCTTATAGTAAGAAACCGATATCTGCAACAACTCAACACTATGGTAACAGCCTTAACGGAATTTGCTCCACCGGGCTTGTCTTGGACTGTGCCGGAGGGGGGTTTTTACTTGTGGTGTGAACTGCCACCCGGCATAAAGGCCGCGACACTCCTCACTAAAGCGGCTGAGAAGAAAGTGACTTTTATTCCCGGGAATGCCTTTTATATCAATTCTGGAGGAAAAAACCGAATCAGACTCTGTTTCAGTCGTCATTCAGAAACAACGATTCGAGAAGGGATACGTCGCCTCTGTACAGCTGTTTTAGAAATATTAAATCAGCCTCATCCTGCGAGTGCTAATAGCCGATTTAGATGTAGCGAACCATTAGTGTAGTGTGAAAAGACAGAGAAAGGGCTTGCCTTTTGAGGCAAACCCTTTCTCTGTCTTTTCACCTTATGAATTAAATCTGTATCCCGCTCCCCATAATGTTTCGATGTATTCAGGGTTAGATGGATCTTTTTCAATCTTTTTTCTTATCTTTTGGACATGAACAGGCACAGTTGCCGTATCGCCAAGGAACTCATTTCCCCAGATCGTCTCGAAAATATGCTCTTTACTAAAAACGATGTTCGGATTGGTCGCAAAAAAAACTAGCAGTCCATATTCTGTGGTCGTCATTTGAACTTCTTTGCCATTAACAAAGACTTTATGAGAGGCGGTATTTATTTCTAATCCTCTATGGTTTATTACTTCAGAAGCTGATGTTTTCCCCTTAAGCCGTTCATATCTCATAATATGAGATTTAACCCTTGCTACTAACTCTGCAGGACTAAAGGGCTTAGTTAAGTAATCATCGGCTCCCAGACCTAGTCCCCTGATTTTATCAATATCTTCATTTTTAGCCGATACAATAATTACTGGAATCTCAAATTTAGCGCGAATTTCCTTCGTGATGGAATAACCATCTTTACCCGGCAACATCAAATCTACAATAATAACATTATACAAACCGGATAGCGCCTTCTTCAAACCCTCTACTCCATCTTGAACTATTTCCGCTTCATATCCATTTAACTGGAGATAATCACGTTCTAATTCAGCAATATTTTGATCATCTTCAATAATTAAAATTCGTACCATGCCTAGCCTCTTTCCTAATCATTTTATGATCGGAAGTCTTATTGTAAAACAAGAACCTTGATTTTCAATACTCGTTACTGCAATCGATCCTCCATGGGCTTGCACAAGTTCCTTAGCTATCGCTAGACCAAGCCCCGTACTCATTAGATCCTTAGTCCGCTCATTATCTATTCTATAAAACCTATTAAAAACATTAGGAAGTTTATCTTTAGGAATTCCCGGGCCATTGTCTCGAATATCAATGCCTATAAAATCATCTTGGCGATCCATTGCGATCTCGATGGTAAGGGCCTGATGGGATCCATATTTAACGGCATTTCCTAGAACATTTTTGAAAGACTGATACAACCTTTTCCTATCGATACTAATAAGGCAATCCCCGACCATCTTATTGGCATAGTGAAAATCGATGTTCCTTTCTTCAAGTTCAAACTTAAATTCTTCCATTAAGTCATCCATAAAAGGTCCTATATAAATACTTTCAAAATTAAACTCCATTTTTTGAAGATCCAACTTGGAAAATAAGAAAAGATCATCAATTAATTTATCAACATAGGCGGTATTCTGATAGATGGTTCTAAGATATTTATTTACTTTTTCTGGCGAAGTAACTACCCCATCCAATATTGCTTCAATATAACCTTGAACCGATGTGATGGGTGTCTTAAGATCATGAGAAATATTGGCAATGAGCATCTTGCGATTTTCTTCATACTCTGACTTCATTTTCTCACTTGCCTGTAGTTTTTGAGCCATTTCATTAAAGGAATCCACTAATAACCCCATGAAACCTAAATCACACATTCCATCGTTTTCTACTCTTACATTATAATTCCCTTTAGAGATCTCCTCCACTCCATTTTTCAGCTGATTAATAGGTTTAAATACTCTTTTCTCTAACCTTCGCAGAAAAAGATATTGCAAAACCTCTTTAATAACGATAAATACAGCAAAGAAAAGACTTATTGACCTTATACCTGCCCATCTAAACAGCAAGTAGAGAATGATGAAGTTAAATATGATACTAATCGGACGAAAAAACCGCAAAGACCTGTGATATTGATTAAATTCCCTGTGTTTCCTCTGGAATTCTTGATGCCGGAATAATTCGCGTTGCTGCTTATGGAATTCTTGATGTCGCCTCTGAAATTCCGGATGACTCTTTTGGAATTCATTTTGGCTCCAATGAAATTCAAGATGTCGCCTATGGAATTCCGGATGGTCCCTATGGTGAAGGATCTTATGTTTTTCGTATTTTACAATTATACGTTTCAATAGACTCTCAAACACGTAAATCACCTGAATTTCTTCCTTTTGTGTGTTCATTATACTGAGAATAAGGACGCAAAACAATTCAATTGTTCTGCGTCCTCGAATTGAAAAATAATCTTGTTTAGTTTTTACTAACTAAACAAACACAATTCCGCTTTGAGATTCAGATTATGGTTTTCATCAAGATCATTCATTTGTTTTCCGTCAACTATGACCAAGATCTTCTCAACTTCTCGATTTTTACTAATCCAAAGATTCAACTCGATCTTTGGTTCTTGAAGGCTAAGGAACTCTTTCATAAAGCCATGATGATGTTGGTGGTGGTGCTCAGGCATTGCTCTCTGGCTCATTCTTTCCTGAATGACCTTTTTCATGTCATCCGGGATTTCGTTTAAGTTTAAGGAAAGGATGACAGACTTATCATCTTTTTCTTCCACCTTAATTTGATTAAACAGATTGAGGACGAACGCTAGCTTCGTTAATTTCCCTTTTATTCCTCCACATTTCAGATCATCATGATTTTCAGCGCAATGGTGGCTGTGGTGATGGTGACCCATATGTCGCATAAAGCCAGGATGCATTTTCCCATGGCAACCCTGCATAGTAAACTCGGTTTGACTTTCATGTTTCACTTTCTTACCATCATAGTCTAGTTCTGTACTAAGCTTGACTTTAGTCTCACCGGTTGCAAGATTCTTTTCAAATTGATTAACAAAATCAACAATTTTAGTTTGATCTTTCATCCCTTCAACTTTTAGCGCACCGCTTATAGCCTCCTTATCTTTCATTGTGTTAACAACATCGTACATAAGTTTAAATTTACTCATTAATACCAACAACCTCCCTGTATTTTTGCTACAATTTCATTATAACGGGAGGTTTTAAACTCTTTTTAATGCAAATATAAAAATTTAATAAAAATACTCTAAAATAAAATACAGAGGTTCACTTGAGCCTCTGTATTTTAGTAAGAGCTAATTCTTAAGTTCTCAGATTTTATGAATGCCACTGCACAGATCCGGCATCTCCATGATAGCGGGGGATAACGTGAACATGTAAGTGAAACACTGTCTGCCCAGCGGCTTCCCCCACATTAACTCCTACGTTGTATCCGTCTGGATGAAACTGCTCATCCAGTTGCTCTTTAACTTTTCTAAGTAGATCCCCAATACTCGCCATCTCTTCTTTAGTCGCATCAAAGAGGTTTGCTGTGTGCCTCTTCGGAACTATTAGGACATGTCCAGCACTGACAGGATATTTGTCAAAAAACGCCCGCGCTAGCTCGTTTTCAACTAAGATTTGTGTTTCCGGCAATGTACAAAACACGCAATCATTCATTTAATTTTCCTCCTCAAACTTATTATCTGTTATTTATGGACGAATAAAGAAACACAATTATATAGAAACAATCTTAAATAGAGCCTTTTTTAATAATGCTGCCAATAAACTCTTCAGATCTGGGTTTTCCATGGTAATACCCCTGTGTGAAATCACATTTCGCATTAATTAAGTAGTTAAGTTGTTCTAACGTCTCAACACCCTCTGCCATCGTTTTGATATTGAGCTTATTCACTAGGGCAATGATCAACTCCGTTAAATTATTATGGGGATTCAAAAAATCAATTCCCTGCACAAAAGATTTATCAATTTTCAACAGATTGATTGGGAGTCTCTTTAAATAACTCAATGATGAATATCCTGTCCCAAAATCATCCAGTGCTATTCCGACCCCGAGTTCTTTAAGGGTTGCTAATTTATTGACAACACTATCAAAATTATCAATAAAACTACTTTCTGTTATCTCTAATTCCAGACTTGTTGGCTTTAGCCCCGAAGATTTAATGGCCTTTATAACAATTTGTTCAAACTCTTTATGCTGCAATTGAATCGGGGAAATGTTCACTGCCATAATTAGGTCGCAGCCATATTGATCTTCAAATTTTCTACACGTAAGACTTGCGGTGTTTAAGACCCACTCGCCAATCGGGATAATCAGACCGGTTTCTTCGGCTATAGGTATGAACTCCATGGGGTTTAAAAAACCCATATCAGGGCTGTCCCAACGGATTAATGCTTCAAAGCCGCGAAGTCTCCCCTTAGCAGTATATTGCGGTTGATAATATAAAACAAATTCATTGTTCTTTATTGCTTTCCTTAGTAATCGTTCAATATTCGCCTTTTGCAAGAGCTCATGTTTCATTTTAAAATTAAAAAATTGATACCCATTTTTCTCATATTTTTTAGCTTGATACATGGCTGTCGTTGCATTATTCAGGAGTTCTTCATTAAATTCTCCGTCATCTGGATAGATTGACACTCCTATGCTTGCTGTTAGATTGAGAGTTCCGTTAGTAATCTTAAATGGTTCTTCAAATGCTAACTTAATCCTTTTCATGAGGTAAAAAATAACATCATCTTCCGGTTCTACATCTTCTATTAACAGAGAAAATTCATCTCCGCCTAAGCGAGCAGCCGTATCCTTTTGGTCAATACATTTTAGTAATCTTCTTGACGTTTCCACTAAAAGAGCATCACCCATAGAGTGTCCTAGGGTATCATTGACAACTTTAAAATCATCTAAATCAAGGACTACTACAATTACCTGAGTCGCTTTCTTTTTTGCTATTTGGATCGCGTTTTTCAACCGTTGTAAGAAAAGAACTCTATTGGGGAGATCCGTTATAAAGTCATAATAGGCCATATGTTGTATTCGCTTTTCGTTTTCTTTTATAGCTGTTATATCTTGATTAGTACCTATCACTCCAATGATCTTCCTCTTTAGATCAAACAACGGGGATATAGTGACATTATAATAGCCAACGCCTCTGCCATCTTTCATTTCATAACTGAAAGTAAAAAAACTAACTTTGCCATGCTTGATTGCTTCAGAAAATGCGTTATTCCAGTCATTAATATAACTGGGATCCTTTTGAATATCAGTCATGCTCTTACCAATAACCATTTCTTTTGACAGGCTATAAACTTCACAAAATTTTTCATTGACTGTAGTGATAACACCCTTGCTGTCGCAACTATAAATTACATCATGGGAGTTGTTCACAAGTGTTTTGTATCGTTCTTCACTAAGTGCTATTAACTCTCTATTTGTTTGAATGACAGCTAACTGTCGCCTGATCTCATCTTCAGATTCCCTTAACTCTTGGTATAGAGTTGTCTGGATTAACTCTTCCATCTGTTGTCTAAGTTCTTCTTCCGTAGCTGTAAATTTCTCATCCACGTTGCTACATCCCCTATTTTTGTATTAGGTTCCATATAAAATGCGTTTATGAAATAGCCCATTATGTACTTCACTTTTGTTATCTAGTAGACATAGGCAGTACGTTCATAATATCGTTAGTTAAATTATTCTTCTTATTCTTCGTCTTTCTCTAAAATCCTCCTTCTGCCATACTTCCCCACCAAAACTGGTCAGCTTCAGTTTGGAGATACGGGGCAAATGAAACTTAAACGATTGATTTAATATATTAGTCTCGCTTCAATCCAAGCCCTATTAATTTGATTGTTCAGAATAATAGGTCAATTCTATTCGGTAACAAGCTATGGGTTCTAAGGTCACGAAGGGATAAAATTTCGTTTTCTTGACTATAATTTCTTTAGTACCCTTTTGTGGAAATAGGTTTACGAAGCGAATTGCAAAAAGTACTTTAATGGAGGTACCCATGATTGAATTAGTTAAAACGATGAACCCTGAAATCATTGAACGCATTGTTGAAATAGAAGCAGAAGCCTTTGGATCGGGGGGCTTAAATGTATGGTATCTTGAGCCGCTCATCAGGCACGGTCGTGTTTATATCTATCGATTGAATAACGAAATTGTTGGTTTAGTAAATTATATGTTAGATTGGGATAACCCTAAAAAGGCGTATATGGTCGGAGTTTCTATATCTAAAGAGTCACGTGGTCAAGGAATAGGGGCTAAACTACTTTCAGAGAGCTTCGCTGCTTTAACCAAGGAAACTATTGAAGAAGTCGAGCTGACCGTGGACCCGGATAATGTTGCAGCCGTTAGGCTTTATGAAAAAAAATTAGGATTCCTGGCAATGGATTTTAAGCAGGATGAGTATGGTAAAGGCGAAGGAAGGCTGGTAATGAAACTTCTCTTGACTAACTTCGGGGAGAAAGACGTTATGTAAATGAGCAGAATAAGCGCGTTAAACTATCTGTATCGTGCACTATAACAAATTACAAGCTTGAAACCCTCTGGAAAATTGACGTACGTTAATTCCTAGACGCTTGTTAAAGCTTTAGCCGATCCTTTGCTATTTCAAATAACCAAAAGATCGGCTAAATCATATAATGAAGTCAGGATTCTATTGTCATGAGGAGGGATAGCTATGTTTAGTTATAGCAAGCCGTTATTTTTTCCGGTTAATGTTCAGCACCGTGACCCTGTATTTGGTCAAGTATTGCTCGAGCACTATGGGGGCAAGGACAGTGAATACTCGGCTGCAACACAGTACCTAAATCACCGTTCCAACATGCGTAACCGCTATCTTCGTGATCTTTTGGGCCTCATCGCTGCAGAAGAAATGGGTCACATGGAAATGATTGCGGTGGCTATTAACAAGTTGGGCGGGCCACCTCTGAGTTATGTCAATTCCCAAGGGATTCCTTGGAATATGAGTTATGTTGATCAAAACCTAGACCCAATTGCGATGCTTCAAGCTGACGTTGAAGCTGAAGTTCGAGCAAGAATTTTATACAACCAGCATTTTAATCTGACAAATGACCCGGATCTTAAAAAAATGATTGGTTTCTTAGGCAGCAGAGAGGATGTACACAAACATCTTTTCCAAAGAGCCCAGATGTTGGTTCAGCACTCGGCACCATCAGAACAATTCAACGACTTAATTATTGAATATAAAATGAGTTTGAGAATCTTTGAACACTAGAAGTTAGTAATGTGTCATGCGCTTAGGAAAGAGTACGATCTCTTCCTAAGCGCTTTTCTATCCGTTTTGAAAGATAATACAACCTATTTACTTCCCACGGGATATAACGATAATTCTAAGTCTTTCTCCTTAGTTAGTTTACTTTTGATTTGGGACTGGACTGAGAACTCAAAAATCAAAGCATATATCTTTTTTACTAAATCAGGGGAAAGTTGTAGTTCAGTGCCCAGGTTAACTAAGCGCTGAATAATTTCTTTTTCCCGACTAGTATCTTTAACCCGATCCAGTCGTTTCTGATCGCCTACTTTTCTGACTATCTGCATCCTAACTGCTAGCCTTTCGATTATGGTTTGGTCTATACCGTCAATCTGGCTACGCAGAGATTCAAGGGTTTCCCCATCATCACCCTGCCCTCCAGAAGCAAAGACTCTACTGACCGATCCTGCGACTATTCCTAGCTCTCGGGCTAGTTGAACAAACTGTTCTGGGTACAAGGACTGAGGACCATCGCTTGTAGCCTCTGCAGGATTTGGGTGCATTTCGATCAATAAGCCATCCGCACCTGCTGCTATAGCGGCCTTAGACAAGGACGAAATCAAATCTCTTCTCCCTGCAGCATGACTTGGATCGACAATAACCGGGAGGTGAGAAAGCTCTTTGGCGACTCCAACAGCACTAAGGTCTAAGGTGTTTCGGGTACTGGGCTCATAGGTGCGTATTCCCCGTTCACAAAGGATAACGTTGGGATTGCCGGCGGATAAAATATATTCAGCTGCCAACAGCCATTCCTCAATTGTCGCTGATAAACCCCGTTTAAGGATAATCGGTTTGTTAATTTTCCCAACCATTTTCAGAAGCTCAAAGTTCTGCATATTCCGAGCACCAATCTGAATAATGTCAATCTGGTCGACTACTAACTCAAGACTTTGCGCATCAATAACCTCTGTAACACAAAGCAAGCCCTGCTCCCGGGCAGCTTGAACTAAATAATTAAGTCCCTCCCGGCCCAAGCCTTGAAAACTATAGGGTGAAGTACGTGGTTTGAAAACACCACCCCGCAGAATTCTTCCACCTGCTTTTTTTACCGTCTCAGCTGATTGCTTCATCTGGATACTTGATTCTACAGCACAGGGTCCGCCCATTAGAATAATTTCTTTACCTCCTATTGTTACTCCTTTAACTTCAATGGAACTGTGCTCTCCTTTTAGGCCTGCTAATTTCAAATCTTTCATAATCAATACCCCTTTCAAATATAAAAATAAAAAGTCCACGGCCCATCCCATCGCAGGGACGAAAGCCGTGGACTTCCGCGTTACCACCCATTTTGGCCAAAATTGGCCCACTCAACAAAAGGTACAGTCTCTTAAAACTCGCGTTTGTCGAGTTCAAGTTTAGGTTTGGAAAATAAAAAACTTCTCATCCCTTGTAGGGACGAGAAGTTATATCTCGTGTTACCACCCAACTTAAGCCAAAAAAGGCCACTCGACAAAGGTACGGGAATTAAAATCCGATACCCCCTTCTTATTAACGGGGAAGAACCGTCCTAGCCTACTAGATAACGTTCAGCCGGCAGCTCGGGAGTGAACTTCGCCTATCACCACACATAGAAGAGTTTCCAGTCGAGACTCTTCCTCCCTGAAAGGTAATAAATAGCCTACTTTTCTCCGTCGTCGCTTTTGAAGATTCAATTATTTGTAATTGTATTATAACACAGATATAAGATTTGTCAACCTAAAAACAGAGCCCGATATTCGGACTCTGGTTAGATGACTTATTCACGTTCTACCTAGGATTAGGATCAAGCCAATAAGGCTGTAGCAGCGATTATACTCAATGCCGCGGCATAATGTAACTTGTCAATCAATCTGAATTTTGCCATGAATTTCATCTCAGAACATAGTATAACCCGTTTCTTAGGTTTTATACAAAACCGCAAAACTTTTTCTATAGGGGAATAAATAGCCTATTTCATTCTGATTCTCTAACTTAACTCATGAATAAACAATCCGCTTCTCAGCTTCGGTTCAAACCAAGTCGATTTTGGGGGCATCAGCTGACCAGCATCGGATACTTCAAACAACTCATCTATTGAAGTTGGAAACATTGAAAATGCAAGTTTCATGTCACTGTTGGCTCTTTTTTCAAGTTCTTTAAGACCTCGTATACCGCCGACAAAGTCTATTCTTTTGTCTGTTCTTATATCTTTGATATTGAGCACTGGAGTTAACAAATGATTTTGCAGCACGGCAACATCGAGTCCCTCTACAGGATCCGTTGAACGGATTTCATCTTTGGCCGTTAACTTATACCATACTCCTTCTAAGTACATCCCAAATGTAGCCTTTTCCATAGGTTTAAAGGGTTCCTCCCCCATTTCTTCAACTAAAAAGACCTTAGCCACTTCAGTCAAAAAACCTTCTTTACTATAACCATTTAAATCTTTCGCTACGCGGTTATAGTCTAAAATCATCAATTGGTCATGTGGGAAAAGGACAGCAAGGAAGAAGTTAAATTCCTCTTCTCCATTATAGTCTGGGTTTTCTGCCCTTCTTTTTAAGCCTACTTTAACCGCTGAGGCTGTTCTATGATGTCCATCTGCAATATAGATGCTTTGTATCGTTTTAAATTCTTTAGAGATTGTTTCGATGTGGCTTTGATCAGCTATTTTCCATATCGTATGTTTAACTCCGTCAGGGGCTAGAAAATCATATAAAGGAGTTCCCATTTTGATCGCGTCGATTACTTCATTGATATTTCTTTGAGAACGATATGCTAAAAATATAGGGCCAGTCTGAGCATCACAAATATCCACATGGTTGATTCGGTCAATTTCTTTATCTTCTCTAGTTTTCTCATGTTTTTTAATGACATTATTAAGATAGTCGTCAATCGCTGCACATCCTACTAAACCAGTCTGAGAACGACCAGCCATCGTCAGTTCGTAAACATAGTAGCAGTTCTGACCTTCTTTAATTAAGACACCTTCCTTGAGCATATCACGAAGACTATCTCTTGCTTGTTCATACACCTTAGTATCATATGGATCGAAGTTCTCAGGAAATTGAGTCTCAGCTCTATCAATTTTTAAAAAAGATAACGGCTCTTTTATTACTTCTTCTAAGGCTTCTTGGCGATTATAAACATCATAGGGGAGTGCTGCCACTTTATTTGCCAGATCTCCTCTAGGTCTTACCGAATTAAAAGGTCTGATAGTAGCCACTACTCTACCTCCACTCCTAAAGTTCTACCGAAGAGTGCGAAACGAAATCAAGGGGATCAAAATCATTTGGTCCCCTTGAGCCATCGTGCTATTTAATGATTCTTACTTTTAAAACTCCGTTAATCTCTCTTATTTTATCGGCTAATTCAGGAGTCACAGGGGATTCAGAATCAAGTATGGTATAGGCATACTGGCCTTTGCTTTTATTAATCATGTCGGGTATATTAATGTTTTCTTTAGCAAACGTTGCTGTGAACTGACTTAACATGTTCGGTATATTTTTATGATTAATGGCGATACGTCCAGCATTATTGCAGACTCCCATGTCACAGCTGGGATAATTAACCGAATTCTTAATATTACCATTTTCGAGGTAGTCAATTAATTGCTTGACTGCCATAACCGCACAGTTGTCTTCTGATTCACTCGTCGAAGCTCCTAAATGGGGAATGGTAGTTACTCCTTCAATACCACACACCTTAGGGTTTGGAAAATCCGTAACGTATTTACCGACTTTTCCAGACTTCAAAGCCTCAACCATATCATCATCAATAACCAAAGTATCTCTTGAAAAGTTTAGTATTTTCACGCCATCCTTCATCATAGCAAAGGAATCTTTGTTGAACATTCCTTTAGTGGAATCGGTTAAAGGTATATGAACCGTAATAAAATCACATTCTCTAAAGATCTCTTCTAAAGACTTAGCTTGTTTAATAAATTTGGAAAGCTTCCAGGCAGCATCCACAGAGATATATGGGTCATATCCGTAGACTTCCATGTCCAACTTGTTTAAGGCATTAGCAACTAGAACTCCGATCTGACCAAGTCCTATGACTCCTAGTTTCTTACCTTTAATTTCTGTTCCAGCAAACTTTGCTTTATTCTTTTCAACCAGTTTGGCAATGTCTGGGTCTTCTTGACAAGAATTCACCCAGTTAATTCCTCCAAAAAGGTCACGTGAAGCCATAACTAAGGATGCTATAACAATTTCTTTTACGCCGTTAGCATTAGCACCCGGGGTATTAAAAACAACCACTCCATTTTCAGCACATTTCTCCAGCGGAATATTATTAACCCCAGCTCCTGCTCTAGCAATAGCCTCTAGTGAAGGAGGAAGCTCTAGATCATGAAGACTTGAGCTTCTCACCAGGACTGCATTGGCATCATTGAAATCATTCACCATTTCATAGTCATCGGTTAAGAGGTTTAATCCCACATTGGCAATATTATTTATACAGTTAATTTTAAACATCATTACTCCACCCCACAAATTTATTTCGTTTAATCTCTGCTTAAATAATTTGGTTTTCTTCTTCGAATTTCTTCATAAATTCAACTAAGGCTTTAACACCTGCCATCGGCATAGCATTGTAAATACTGGCTCGCATACCACCAACACTTCTGTGTCCCTTTAGATTCTCGAATCCAGCAGCTTTGGCTTCTTTAATAAATTTTGCATCCAATTCATCGGAACCCGTAACAAACGGGACATTCATTAATGATCGATCCTTCTTTACAACCGTTCCTCGAAATAGCTTACTGGAATCAAGGAAATCATATAAAATTGCAGCCTTTTCTTGATTGATTTTCTGCATTGCCTCGAGCCCACCCAGATTCTGAACCCACTTAAATACTTTACCGCAAATATAGATCCCATAAGCTGGAGGTGTATTATACAATGACTTGTTATCTGCGTGAGTTTTATATTTTAACATTGTTGGCGTCCCGGGCAATACATCCTCAGTGATCAAATCTTCGCGAATGATAACAACTACAACTCCTGCCGGACCAATATTTTTTTGAACACCAGCAAAAATAAGACCATATTTTGTTACATCAACTGGTTCAGATAAGATATCTGAAGACATGTCCGCAACTAAGACTTTATTTCCGGTTTCAGGTAATTCATTATATTTCGTTCCATAGATTGTATTGTTATGACAGATGTAGACATAATCAGCATCATCAGAAATCTTCAGGCCCTTTAGATCCGGTATATATGAAAACGTCTTATCTTCGGAAGAAGCAATGACATTAATCTTTCCAAATAACTTACCTTCCGAAATAGCTTTTTTGGCCCATTGTCCGGTGTTAATGTGATCCGCGACTTTATTTTTCATCAAATTCATAGGAATCATGGCAAACTGTTGGGATGCCCCGCCTTGAAGGAAGAGGACTTTGTAATTATCAGGAATCTTCAGTAAATCTCTCAATGTATTTTCAGCATCTCCGATAATCTGTTCGAAAGCTTTCGAACGATGGCTCATCTCCATAACGGACATGCCTGCACCTCTGTAATCTAACATTTCCTCCGCTGCTTCTCTAAGCACCTCTTCAGGCAACACCGCTGGACCTGCTGAAAAATTATATATTCTTGCCATAATAATAAATCCTCCTTTATTCATCGTGTTATTTAATCAATGTTGCTTTGTAATTTCCGTTTGTGACAAATAAGTCAATAGTATCATTAGCATGTCCCTTTAGATGAATAGTATCATAAAATTCTCCTTTTCTTAAAATTTCTAATTAAAATGTCTCAAATTGGATGCCCTGGAAAAAAACAAAACCCACCCCATCATTGGGGCGGGAATTCCGCGGTGCCACCCAAGTTCTAACCGATTTAGGGTACATGAAAGCAAACGCTTTAAAATAAATAAAACCTCTCATCCCAATTAGGGACGAGAAGTTATTCCCGCGTTGCCACCCATGTTGCCGAATCGGCCAACTCATGTCCGCGCTATCGGGCGGAACCCGTCACAATTCATCATTGGCCACTCCAGGATGGAATTCTTAAGCTCTGTAGACTGACTTGCACCGACCGTCAGTTCTCTAAACTTCAGAGGCTTAGAACTTCCCTTCATTGTGTTAGGTGTCTTTTAAACTAATATGATTCTAATCGATCCAAGTCATCATGTCAAGTCATTATTTATCATATTTATCTTTTATCTACTTTTCACTTCTTGATCTGTGGGAGTTTCATGCAAGGACGATAGTGCCTGGTGGGTGGACTTGTGCCAATCTCTTCACCAAAATCAACCCATAATTTATTGGCTGGCTTCTTAGCCTTTTCAAAAACTTCTGCTGAACAATTTCTCCAACTCTAATATCCATATTCATAAAATCATCAAAAGTAGCCAAAGTCCTAACCTCCTGCAGTTATTAAATTCATAATACCAACGTAATACTCAGTATCTACATTGCTCACTGTAAAAAGGATTCTATCCGATTAACAAAGGGCTAACCGTTTATTTAAAGTTCAGCAGAACGTTTTTCTGCTCTTAAATCCTCAACAATAGCTTTAAATGCCACTGGGAAAGGGATCACGCTTAAGTCTTGGAGCGAAACCCAACATCGCTTATCGAGATATTGAGGGACTATCCTCGAATCCAAGCGATACTCTCCAACTGCTTCTTTGAGTAAAGAAACATCAGCAGGTTTAGCTTCGAGCGGTTCGGGCAGATCAATGATGATCCAGCAGATTCTCCAGCGTCGGTGGCTGAATGTGTACCAGACCGGTCCGTGCTGTCTTAAGCCCTGCCTGAATTGTGCTTGCACCTGCTCGTCAAATGCTCGCTCAGGTACAGCCTTTTGAAAATATTCAAGCCACGCCTCATATCCAATCGTAGGAAGACTATCGTTAAAACCATCCTCCAGACTTAATTCCACTCCAGGGAACTCCCAAAGATCAGCCAGTAGCCCCTGTGAAGGGCGTTTCTGTATAAACACCTGGTCCTCCCGTCGTAGAACAAAAGTTAAGCGGGTCAACACTTGACGCTTTGCTTTTAACTTTTTCACAGGGTAGAGGTGAGCGTCGCCTTGTAGATAACCTTCGCAGACTTGGGCCAGCGGACAATTTGCACAATCTGGTTTCGTGGGGGTACAAACCATCGCCCCTAGTTCCATCAAAGCTTGATTAAAGTCTCCTGGCTGAAGAGCCGGTTGCCATACCATTAACTGGTCGTTAAAGTGACGATAGCTACGCGCCGTCTCCACCGGCTCAGACCAAGCTAAAAGGCGAGATACAACCCGCAAGACATTGCCATCGATTGCTGTAACGCTCTGCCCAAACGCAATGCTCGCGATTGCTCCTGCCGTGTATTTGCCGATACCTGGTACCAATAAAAGAGCGTTATAATCAACAGGCATTTTCCCACCTTGTTGATCAAGCAGATAATGGGCCCCTTCCCACATACGACGAGCCCTAGAATAGTATCCTAGTCCGCGCCAGACCGTCAAGACATCCTCAAGACTTGCCATCCCCAGTTGCGCTACGCCGGGAAAGCGTTGGAGAAATCGTTCATAATAGGGAATGACTGTCTTCACCTGGGTCTGCTGCAGCATGACTTCAGACACCCAAATTGCGTAAGGGTCTCCCGTCTTTCGCCAGGGCAAATCCCTTTTTTCCACTGTATACCAGGCCAAAAGAAGGGCTGAATGACTGTGTTCTCCTGTTATATCTGTCAGAACATCGTTTAATATAACCATTGCAAGTATCTCCCAGAACTCCCCTTATTCGGGGATTAATGTTTTTTAATCCTAACCACAAGAGTCTGTAAGATGCACGTAAGAATAAATTTAACTGTTATCGGAAACTTTAAGTGTGATTAAAGGAGGGAAAGATATGACCGAAAAAAATATTCTTGCCTTTTTCAAAAGCACCGAAGAAGCAAGTAACGTTGCAGATCAGATCAAGAACCTAGGTGTGACCGATATTCAAATAGATCGTTTTAGCCTATATCCCCTTGGAAGTTCGGATCGATTGGCAAACCCTGTAACGGGTGCTACACCTAGCCAAGCTACACTAACTTTAGGTGCCAATGGCGGCCAAGATACAGGGATCTTAGCTTCTTCAAATGTTTGCGCAAGCGGTATGAGTGACGGCGATCAAGATCCAATATCCGGTCGAGATATTCTTATAGCAGCTGTTGTCGATGAATCAGTTTTTGATCGTGCAATACAATTAATCAAAGATGCCGATGGTATTGTTTAATCTTTACTTTTTAATCGCTGATTTCTCATATATAAAAACAAATCAAGAGCTACCATGATCAGATTTAAAGCGTAAAGATAGACTACATTATCAAAATTATAAAAAATCTTATTTAAAATCCCAGCAACATAACCAATTAGAATTATAAATAAGAAGAAAGCACTTTTCCCATTAGTTGATTTAGATTTGTAAGATTTATAAATGGAAAACGGCCATGCCGCTCCAAAACATACTAACATAATAATTTCGAAAATGCTCATTTAACCCTCCACTTTTTAAGATGACTTATTACTTATTACTTATTACTTATAGCCATTGCCTATTAAATACAACTCTGCTTCATCAGATATCGTAATTATTCTCCTACTTGTTGATGAGTATCAGTCCAAGAACACAAAATACTACTCCAATGATTTGGTTCAGGGCGAATCCTTCTTTAAAGAATAATATGCCGATAGGAATAAGCATAATTGCAAGAATAATATTGGCTACTAAAGAGCCAACACTTATGTTCCACCCTACCCTGTAAGCTAATAAATATCCCAATTCTAGGCCAACGATCGTCACACCAAGGGCAACGCTAGTCCAATTTAGCTCGTTGAAGGATTCAAGAAATCGTTTATCCGTTTTATAAAATTGAGATGCAACTACGGTCAAAATCGCCGCAGTCAAGTAGGTTATAAGCAAAGCTGAAAAGGGATTAACATTTTGTGGTGTTGATTTCTGACACACATTATACACGATATTTGAAACAACTATAAGTACGATGGGGAATACATACATGAACATCATTTCGCCCTCATTTATTCTCTATTTAAATTCCTTACCATAAACCATAAAAAACGATAGACTAATGCCACTAGTTGTTTATTAGCAACCTTTTCCACAAGCAACCCAGAAACTCTTGATCGTTTTACAAATACTCCCTGGATTAGCCACATAGCGAATCGTTCCCCATTCTTCGGGAAACAGCTTCTTATACGATGTTAGAGAGAAACGCTCGTCGATTAGCAACACGATGCCCTGGTCTTCTTCCGTTCGAATTACTCGTCCCACTGCCTGTAATACCTTGTTTAGTCCAGGATACATATAAGCAAATTCGTATCCGTGTCCATTTCTTGACTCGTAGTAGGAACGAATAATCTCCCGTTCCATGCTAATTTGAGGCAAGCCTACTCCTACAACGATTGCTCCAGAGAGTCGATCCCCTATTAGGTCGATACCTTCACCGAAGATCCCACCCATCAGGGCAAATCCAACCAGGGTTTGAGCGGGGTTAGTAGCGAATGTTGCTAAGAACTCTTCCCGTTTCTCTTCTGCCATGCCTGAAGTTTGACAGATCACCCTAACCTGTTGGTAATGTTCTCTAAACCTCAAATAAACCTCGTCCAGATAATCATACGATGGGAAATAAACAAGATAGTTTCCCGCTTTGTGTTCAATGGCTGTGGCGATAACTTCGACGACTTGATCATAGCTGGCGGTACGCTGCTTGAACTTGGTGGAGATACGATCATTGATAAGCAAGCAAAGATTCGCTGCGGGAAATGGTGATGTCAACTTTAGTTTATAAGACGTTTCGTCTCCACCCAAAACGTTCATGAAGTATTCCATTGGGCTCAAGGTCGCCGAAAACAGTACTGCTGCCCGACCTCTTCCTAAAGCTTCTTTCAAGCGCACGGAAGGATCAAGGCAAAACAGCTTCACTCGAAAATCCTCATGAACCTGCTGCAGGTAGGTGACGTATCGTTCATCATAACTGTCCGCGGTTCTAATAAAGCTCAACGCCTGGAAATACTGTTCAACAAGTTGTTCGCGCCAAACAAAAAATTGATCATTTGTTTTAAGGAACTGTTCAACCTCTTTGACAAAGTTACGCAACGCTTGGACAAGTTTAGTTGGCGGCTCTTTTTCCACACTTTCTCCACTTCCGCTGACTTCAATGCAGCGTTTTCTCTCTTTGATCAAGGCTGAGTTAACTTTAGTCAAGCTTTTAGTCAGCCTAAGATCATCTTCTTTCGTGAGCCGTTTAAGCTTCAGCCACGACTCTTTGCCTAGCTCTGCAGAAAACATCTCCCGTGCCCGTTCAACCAAGTTGTGTGCCTCATCCACCAAAAAGGTGTACTCTCCGCCGTCGAGGAAAAATCGCCTTAAATAGACACGCGGATCAAACACATAATTATAGTCACAAATAACTACATCCGCCCAGTTCGCTAATTCTAAAGAAAATTCGAAAGGGCAAATTGAGTGCTTGTGAGCATATTCCTCGATCACCTGACGCGTCCAGGCGTCTTCTTTAAACACGTCCTCTACCGCCGCGGACGCTCGGTCGTAATACCCTTTCGCAAAAGAACATCCCTCCGGCAAGCACACCACCTCGGGGAGAAAACACAATTTCCGTTTAGCTGTTAGGGTCAGCCGCTTAATCTTTAGACCATCCTTTTGCAAATCATTTATGGCTTTCTCAGCAACCGTTCGGGTGATGGTTTTCGCCGTAAGATAAAAGATCTGAACTGTAAATCCCTCGGCCATAGCTTTAAGGGCCGGAAACAGGGTACCCATGGTTTTTCCGATCCCTGTAGGGGCCTGAGCAAATAGTTTTTGGCTCTGTTGAATCGTCTTGTAAACTGCTACAGCCAGCTCCCTTTGTCCAGGTCTGTACGTTCTGAAGGGGAATAGCATCAGGCGAATGCTAGCATCTCTCATGACCGACCACTCTTGCAGTTGGCGCGCCCACATTAGATAACGTTCAACCAAACTAAGGAAGAAATCCGACAGTTCTGCCCACGAAAATCTTTTCGAGAATCTTTTCGTTTGAGCGGTATCCAGTTGAAAATAAGTAAGCTGAATTTCCATCGTTTCTAAGCCTTCTCGTGAAGCGTACATAAAAGCATAACACTGAGCTTGGGCCCAGTGCAGGTCGCTGAATGATTCATCAATATGACTTAAATCCAGGGAAGTCGTTTTAATTTCGTCAATACATTCGCCGGACTCTTTCTTGATGACTCCGTCGGCCCGACCCTTGATTTCCAGAGTGAGATCTTCTTGAAGATAGCTATAACTCAGCATTACTTCCGGCACATACTCCGCACCACTTATTTTCTGGATATATTGATGAGCTTTGATCCCCTCTTGGGCCCGCGAGGCTCCAATCGAACCCGGTTGCAAATCTCCGTGCCTGAGAACAAATTCGACCAGATTGCGTACCGATACTTTTATAGTTGTCACTGTTCAGATCCTTCCTGAAAAAGTTCCTCTTTCATTATAACTTAATCACATTGAAGCTGTCTTCTTGTACAGGTCGGACTTGCTGAAATGATGCTTTTTAACCATTTCTTAACCGTTTCTTAACAACTTCTTAACAACTTTGTCATAAATTACGAAGATTTTTGATATTTTTGGAGAGTATAATTTATAACTGTAAAAACTTTGTGAAATGAGATGAGTTTGAGTTGAGTTTAAGCTTTACAGCTGAAGCAACTAAAGCTAAACGACTAAAAGATACTAAATGTATTCCTCACCGACTCCTATTTTTAGACCAAACCCGTGGTTTAATTATGGTTTTTATGGCGCTAGATCACGCCCTGTTTTTTTGGAGCAGTGGGCGTATGAATAATGAAGGATTACCGCTTTTGCTTAATGGTACAGTAACCTTTAATCCCCTTGGAAGTTCGAATATTATTGCTTTTCTGGTTATGTTCTTGTCCAATCTTTGCGCACCTGGTTTTCTATTTATAGCCGGTTATGTTTTAGCGTTATCCATAAAAAAGCGTGAACTGAAGGGTATTTCCAATTGGAATATTAACTATTATTTATGGCAGCGGGGAATGTTATTAATATTATTCGAACTCTTCATTGCTTCTCCGGCCTTTAATCTCCCTTTATTTATGCAAGCTAAATCGTTTTCTGTACTTACTGTAGGAACTTTTTTTTCATTTAGTGTTTTATCTACTATTGGAATCGGTTTCTTCATCCTTATATTGGGACGCCATATTTCTCCTTGGAAACTTTTCGGATTATCTGCGGTTCTCTATTTATTAACGCAATGGTTCATTCCGACTCTTACCCATAACTTCCCACTGCAAACAGCGCCAGCACAGACTTGGCAGGCTATTCTGGTTTCACCGGTTCCCTTTTCACCGCGCCTGCTTGTGAATAATAACTTTCCCGTTATTCCCTGGTTTTTTGCGATGACCCTTGGTTGGCTGTACGGACATACATATTCGGAAGAGCAAGGCATTGCTTACGAAGCAAAAAGGTTTGCCGTCTCCGGTTTAAGTAGTTTAGCTCTTTTCTTTATTTTTCGGTTCTCTAGGATAGGCGATTACCTTCTTCCAGATGGTACTTTTCTAGGATTTTTTGGACTTTCTAAATACCCTCCTAGTCCAGACTATTTTCTTCTTTATTTAGGTCTTATTTTCTTATTGCTGTTTCTATTTTTTAAGCTACCAGAAACATCAAGAATCGCTGGAATATTAGCAACCTTTGGTAGGGTTCCACTTTTCTTCTACAATACTCATCTTTGGCTTTATGCTGCTGTACCAGCAATACTCTCCAGTTTTAATGGGTATTCGCTGGCCTTTGGAGTTGTTATCTGGCTTTTAGGTTTGTTAATCCTTTATCCTCTCTGTCATTGGTATTTGAGCTGGCGAGCGACGATCAAAACTCGTTCATCGCTCAAAACCCATTCATCTAACATAGATATCCACTCAGAAAGGACTGAATAGATGATCTCTTCCATGGACTTTAAAGCCATTAAAGCTTTCGAATGGCCTAAAAAAAACTTTTTTCAATTGTGCCTGATGGCAATTGTTTTATACTTTATTTTCGCGCCATACCGTTCTTCCCATTACTCTTATCTTTTACTAGTAGTAACCTTTTGGAGATTAAAACATGATCGCCAGCCAGTTTCTTGGAAACATTTCTTATGGCTTGGGCTTCCGTTAGTAATTTTTCCGATTTTAATGTGGCAATACTTTCCACCCTTTTGGAATAAGGTTGTTTATTGGCAATTGGGTACTCAGACCCACCTGTTCGATTTGGACAACCTCTTTAGAGCCATACCTGGCAACGACGGTTGGATGTTCAGAGTGATCCAGACCCCTTGGCTGACAAGTTATTTCCGCTGGATTTATGCTAATGGATTCACGCTTCCCGTACTTATACCCATCTTCCGTTCCTTTCTAGCTAAGGATTCTCTAAAGATGATCCGTTATAGTTTATCGTCTCATATCTTACAATTCGTTTTAATTTTCCCTTTCTATCTCACGATTCACGTTAATGAAGTCTGGTATGTTCTAGGTCACCCTGATGGAATGGGTCGTAATCTTTCGGCAGCTGATGCAGCTGTGGTTGTTGTTAATTGTTTTCCTTCCATGCATACTTCGATAGCCTTCGCTATGCTCTTGCTGGCCTGGAGAGAAAAAGATCAACTATTCCGCTGGGTTTGGACACTGTTTTGTCTGTCAATCATTTATTCCACTCTTTATCTTGAAATCCATTGGATTACCGATGTTATCGCTGGAATTATCTTGGCCCTTGCTGCAGTTAGACTTGGGGACTGGATTATTGCGAATACACGGGCCCAGGTTCTCGCCTTTAGGGATCAATTCTTCCCTCAAGGCCAGACCTCCACGCGTTTAGGCAGAATTATGCAACCTAAAAGACCCTAAATACTACAGATATTTCGCTGATGTTGTTCATCACGAAAACTTTATCCAATAGTATTCAACTTCTGTCTACAGGAATGAAGAAAGTTTCGATTTGGATTAGGAACTTAATCAAAATTAGATCTTAGTAGGGAATTGACCCCCAAAAAGGGGCTGCCTTTCGTGATGTCGTAGACATCACGAAAAGGCAGCCCCTTTTTGAGGGTCTAGGATAAATGCATCCTACTTTGACTTTGTTAAGCGTGGCAAGTTCCAGAATTCCTTCTTGAGCGGAACTTCATAAGTAATCTTCGTATAAAGTTCTTTATCATAGGTTTGGCCCTTTAAAAGATCAACTAGAAAACGCTCACCATTACTTTTATTTTCAATAACGACCATACGACTAGGATTGCTCTGTGGTCTTTCCAATCTAAAATCTCCTTTGATTTTTTATTGTTATTTTAGCCATTCCTTTGTTATTCTATAAATTCAAAGCGAATTCCTGCTATTTATTCACTGTAAAGGTCTAGAAGTTTTATCCCAGAAAATGAGGTGTGATTTTTGTCACACCAAAAGATCTCCTTAATCACAACTCTATACGACGATTTGACTTAAACTAAGCTTAGTCAACTTGAGTTAAGCAAAATTTAAATAAAAATTTAGGGGGATATAAAAATGAGTATGTTTTGTTATCAATGTCAGGAAACAGCCAAAGGAACCGGTTGCACAATCAAAGGTGTATGCGGAAAAACCGAAAATGTTGCTAATTTACAAGACCTTCTGATCTACACTTTAAAAGGGATCTCCATTTATGCGGTTCAAGCGCGTGCACTGAATATTGTCCGTCCGACAATTGATAAATTCATCATGGAAAGTCTCTTTATTACGATTACAAATGCTAACTTCGATCGGAGTCGTTTTGTGGGCCGGATCCAAGAAGGTTTAATCTTACGCGAAGAACTTAAACAAGACATCCTTAAAGCCGGTGGCACAATCCCCATTAACTTACATGATGCAGCAACTTGGACAGCAACTGCAGATGAGTTCGAAAAGAAAGCAACTCTCGTTGGGATCTTGACCACGGAAAACGAAGATGTTCGTTCATTAAGACAATTACTGACCTACGGTTTAAAAGGGATTGCCGCTTACGCAGAGCATGCGTATACTCTAGCATACAAAGAAGAAGGTATCTTCGCTTTCATTGAGAAAGCCTTGGCAGCCACACTCGATGATACGCTCGCGGTCGGTGAACTCGTTGCCTTGGTCTTGGAAGCAGGAAAATATGGCGTTGATGTGATGGCACTTCTCGATAAAGCTAACACCTCTACCTATGGTAACCCTGAACTCACTAAAGTAAACATTGGGGTTAGAAACAATCCAGCTATTCTGATCAGTGGCCACGATCTGAAAGACCTTGAGGAATTGCTTATCCAAACAGAAGGTACTGGCGTGGATGTCTATACCCACGGTGAAATGCTCCCCGCCCACTACTATCCTGCTTTTAAGAAATATGATCACTTCGTCGGTAACTACGGCAACGCTTGGTATAAACAAGATAAAGAGTTTGATTCCTTTAACGGCCCGATTTTCTTGACAACCAACTGCCTTGTACCTCCTAAAGATTCCTACAAGGATCGCATTTATACAACTGGTGTTGTTGGCTTTGAAGGGGTTAAGCACATCGCTGACCGCGTAGATGGAAAGGCAAAGGATTTCTCTGAACTCATCAAACATGCCAAGAAATGCCCTGCCCCAACTGAAATTGAAACTGGCGAAATTGTCGGAGGATTTGCCCATAATCAAGTTATGGCGCTGGCTGATAAAGTCGTGGATGCTGTTAAAACTGGAGCCATTAAACGTTTCTTCGTCATGGCTGGTTGTGACGGTCGCATGAAGAGTCGTGACTACTACACTAATTTCGCCGAAGCATTGCCTAAAGACACAGTGATCCTCACGGCTGGATGTGCGAAATACAAATATAATAAACTTAACTTGGGAGACATTGGGGGTATTCCGAGAGTACTCGATGCTGGACAATGTAATGATTCCTATTCCTTAGCTGTTATCGCCCTGAAACTAAAAGAAGTTTTTGGCCTAGAGGATGTCAATCAACTTCCAATTTCCTATAACATCGCTTGGTATGAGCAAAAGGCTGTTATCGTCTTACTTGCCCTTCTTCACTTGGGCGTGAAAAATATTCACTTAGGACCGACACTTCCTGCCTTTTTATCCCCCAACGTAGTTAAAGTCTTGGTTGACAACTTCGGAATTGCTGGGGTAACTAACGTTGAAGACGATCTCAAATTGTTCATGGCCTAAGATTAATACCCCATTCTGAACAAGATCTATACCAAAAACGAAGAGAGAAGCCCTAAACATTGTGGGCTTCTCTCTTGTTTTTTGGTGGATTTATTTTAATGCTTGACTTCAATTAATCTCATCTGCTGTTGAATGATAAAAAGCTAAAACAGTGGTTATACTTTAATATCGCTGCAATTACAGGAAGCTAACTACTTCCCCAATATTGACAGATAATCCATAACTAAATGAAGAGGTGTTTTTAATGTTTACAGACAAGGTTTTAACTTGCAGAGACTGTGGTCGGGAATTTATTTTCTCGGCGTCAGAACAGGATTTCTTCGCTGAAAAGGGGTTTACCAATGAACCTGGAAGATGCCCTGAATGTCGCGCGGCTAAGAAAGCCCAAAACCGACCTTCTGGCGGAGGATATAATAACTACCGTACAGAGCGCCAAATGTATCCAGCCGTCTGCGCTGAATGCGGCAAAGAAACGACAGTACCTTTCCAGCCATCAGGTGATAAACCTGTGTATTGCCGAGAATGCTTCCATCCTACTCCGCGCAACAATTGGTAAGCTTTCTTGAAGAAAACCTCATCGGTCACTTCCGGTGGGGTTTTCCATTTACCCTAACCCTTCACTTAATCCTACGCAACTTTGTTTGCCTCTCAGGTTTTGACAAAGGATACGATTTGGGTATTTTGGTTTTCCTTCTTCCCTCTGATCTAAGACGCCGTTTTCCCGACCAATAGCCAAATAATACTATAATCACCAAAGCAATAATTATCGGCAAATAGCTCATATGCACACACCCTTCTAAACCGTACAAGAGGATTCGAATTCTTGCAAATGCCTTTTAACGACCTTTGCCAAAGCAAATCTTACGTTTGTATTCAAACTATCATTCCCAGCAATATATTGTCAACGCTAACTGAAGAGTCTCGTTTCTCATAATCTAGCTTTGAGCTTCAGCCTCTTGGATATACTTCCTTAATTTAACTCGATTAAATATAGGCCAATTCCGTAGAATAGTAACTGAAACATATCTCTGAGCGTAAAGGAGACAATAAATGAAACGAAGTAAAGTATTTTTCACAATCATTCTGGCAACCATTCTAATTTTGATAGCTTCCCCCACCCTAATTAATGCCCAAACTCAATTTAACCGTACCAATGTACCAGCGAAGATCTCCATTACCACTTCTGCAGCCAATGTAAGATCGGGCCCAGGTACAAATTTCTTTAAAGTTGGTTTAGTATACCGGGGTCAGATTATTGAGTGTCTTGGTAAACTTGGAACATGGTGGGTTGTTCATTTGCCAAATGATGTCGTGGGCTTAATCTCCGGAGATCTGGCCAAAGCCTACTATCCAGCAGCCGCTCCAGCTCCGACTCCCACTCCAACGCCGGCTCCGTCACCAAGTCCTACCCCTTCACAGGTCCAACTTACGACTGATCAGCAACATATGCTTGACCTGATCAATCAAGAACGTTCTAAAGCAGGTGTGGTACAATTAAAAATCGACCCTCAGTTGCAAAAGATGGCTCAAACAAAATCGGATGAGATGGTCGCAAAGTCATATTTCAGCCACACTTCACCTACTTATGGTTCCCCCTTTGACATGATGAAAACATTTGGGATTAAATATACTTCAGCGGGCGAGAATATAGCCGGAAATTCATCGGTCGATGCGGCACATACAGCTCTAATGAATGACCCTCCTCACAAAGAGAATATCCTAAATTCTTCTTTCAACTACATTGGTATTGGGATTACTACCAGCCCTGCTTACGGGAAAATATTCGTGCAAGACTTTATTGGACGATAGGGGCAATTAGAAACAAGGCTTGAATTTATTATATTCAGCCTTGTTTCTACCTTTCAACTTTATAAAGAAATAGAGGCTACATGCGTTTTTTGCATAAATAGCTTCTATTTTTAATCACAATAACCCTTATCCCGTAATTTTGTTATATGTTCTTTTAAAATAGCTTCCAAATCTATACCATATTGCTCTTCCAGGACAAACATCATTGTCACAGCTGTCTGAGCTACATCTACTAATTCGCGGGCCACCATCTGCATGGCTTCTTCTTCTTCCAGGCGTTGTCGTTCCCCACTCAGTCCTCTAAGCTTACCTATAGCTTGAGCTAACTCTCCGGATTCTTCCATAATCTTCAGTGCTGTACTTTCCAAGGAAGGACTTAAGCGGTTCAAGCGAGGAAGTGTCACGGTCTTGGAAACGTGCTGGTCCTCGCCTAATTTATTTTTTGGATTCATTTTTCCTATTCCCCCTGATTTTATGATTATCCATGAATTACTAAATTTTAAGTAATTATAGCATTCCTGTAGCGAGATCGCACTAAAACCCTGTCAGCGACTCAATTCCAGCTAAACGCGTAAAGAAAACTTGACTGGCGCCCACACACACGAAGACACTGTCTTCGCACGTATTAGCCTTCTTAGCTTTGCGAAGGTGACTGCGCCTTAGTTACACTGCTATTAACGCGGTCAAGAATGACGGGTATCGCTACAGTCACGGCTCGAACAAGACGTTCGAGATTAGAGTATCACCATAGATGGTTGTTGCCGTATGACAAGGCACCATGCTGACGAGAAAAAACCGCTGGCCATGAACGTCCTATAAAGTTATGCTTTCTGCCTAGTATAAAAGCAGGGCTGAAAGCAGTGCCTTCAGCCCGTCAGGTTGCGTCGAATTCCCATCACTCTACTAACTCCAACCATTTCAAGAATAATAGTTTTCTAAGCTTAATTCCAATTTTCCCGTGATATCCTTCTTTAATTTTAAGCCTTGGAGAATAAAAGATCTTAATTCCATCTTTTTCTATAACTTCAAATCTGTCTTGTTCCTCAGCAGGGGGCTCTCCGATAGAGATTTTTGGCACGTAACTACCTGTTACGTTTTCGGTCGAACAAGCTCATCCCCCTAAGGCTGGCTGAATTTTCATGTCAATTATCATCGAACCCGATTTGAGCTTGATATATTGCCTTGCATCTTCATCAATTATAAACACAATTATACCTCCCACCAGTCACGGAAATCATCGGTATATAACTCTATAATGATTTCTCATTATGATTTTTGCATACCTAAAAATACTTTTTCAGACGTAATGGGTAAATGATTTATTTTAACCCCCACAGCATTATAAACTGCATGGACAATGGCTGGCGATGGGGTATTCGCCACCACTTCCCCAATGGATTTAGCCCCGAAAGGACCTGTGGGCTCAAAGCTCTCTTCAAACGCTATCCGAACTTTACCGATATCCTTGCGACAGGGAATTTTATACTGCATGAAGGAGTTGGTCGCCATTTTACCTAATTCGTCATATCTTACCTCTTCATAGAGGGCCATTCCAATTCCTTGGGCAATCCCACCTTCAGCTTGCATCCTTGCTAGGTTCGGGTTAATCACGGTCCCACAATCTACAACCGCAACATAATCGATCAACTCCACTTTTCCTGTTTCTTGATCGACTTCCACCTCTGCAAAGCCGGCTACATACGGTGGGGGTGAAACTTCACTTCCATGGGTCGCATAGCCCACCAATTGAAGTTTCCCTGCGCCTAGGATGGTAAGTTCAGCTAGTTTGGCAAGACCAATCTCTTGCTCTCCGCTGACCGAGCGGACAGCCAGTCCATTCATTTCGGCGTCTTCTGGAGAAACCCCTAGAAACTTCGCTCCCTGCTCCAGTATTTTTTTCTTTAATTCCGTTGCAGCTTTGATGGTCGCTGTGCCTGCAACATAGGTGGTACTGGAGGCGTAGGACCCTGGATCAAAGGGGGATGTATCGGTATCCCCTGCACTAACAATAATATTCTCCATCGGGATTTCAAGAATCTCAGCGGCCATCTGGCTGAGAATGGTATCACATCCCGTCCCCATGTCCGTTGCACCCGTGAGGAGAGTGACATTACCATCATCGTTTAATCTAATTTCAATCGATGCCGTACCGATATTGGCAATCCCCGAGCCCTGCATGGTGACCGCCATTCCTACAGCTCTAACTTTATTTTGACCTATTTCTCGAGATGGGAATTTGTCCTGCCAGCCTATCAGCTCTTTGCCTTTTCTGATACACCGATCTAGGGACGTGCTGCCCAGTAAAACACCTTGTCCGGTCAGGAAGGTTTCCCCTTCTTTACTGATATTCTTTAACCGAACCTCCGTTGGATCCAACCCTAATTGTTCCGCCAAACTATTAACGGTCGATTCCAAGGCGAAGGTTCCCTGAGTTGCTCCATACCCTCTAAAAGCCCCTGCGGGCATTTTATTGGTGTACACAGCATTTCCGGTAATTCGAACAGCCCGCGTTTTATTGTAAAGCGGCAGAGTATAATGGCCCACACAACTTAAGACAGTGGCGGCATGTTCGCCGTACGCTCCTGTATCCGATAAAACCTCCATATCGATCGCTCTAATTAGGCCTTCTCGATCTGCTCCCAGCTTAACCTTCAATCTCATGGCATGACGGCTGGTTGTGCAGCTAAAGGTTTCCTTTCTATCATACGTGATAATCGCTGGTTTCCCTGTCTTCAAAGTAACTATAGCCGTGAAGACCTCTACTGAACCAGTTTGCTTCCCTCCAAAGCCACCACCGATTCTCGGCTTCATCACCCTGATCTTGCTCGCGGGGATCTGCAATGCTCTTGCTAACTGTCTTCTGATATGAAACGGGATCTGAGTTGAGCTGACCACTACCAGCCTCCCTGTATGATCCAGGTACGTGTAAGCACGGTACGTTTCCATCATGGCATGCGACTGAGCTTGGGGATAATAGACACCCTCGACCACTACGTCACAACGCTTAAATTCTTCCTCGACATCTCCCACTTCTTCTGTAAACGAGGAAGCAACATTCTTTTCCTTTTGTAACCCAATGTCAAAGTTACAAGATAAATCTTCTTCAGGATGAACGACCGTGGAATGTCCCACGGCCTGTTCGAAATCTAAAACAGGTTCTAACACTTCATAATCCACTTTGATTCTCTTCAGAGCCTGAAACGCTGTCTTCTCATCCACTGCTGCGACAATGGCCACTTCGTCTCCAACATAGCGTACCATTTCATCAAGAATCAAACGATCATAGGGCGAGGGCTCGGGATAAGATTGTCCCGCTAAGGTAAATCGTCCGGCTGGAACATCCTTAAAGGTGATAATGCATTCTACGCCCTCCATCTTCTCTGCTCGGGATATATCAATCGAATTAATCTTAGCAAAGGCATGCGGGCTTCTTAAAATTTTCACCACTAAAGCATTGGGTGTTGCTAGATCTTGGGTATATACCGGTTTTCCTGTGGCGATAGCCATTCCATCGATTTTACGAATGCTTTGACCGACACTTTTCATCCTTCTACCACCCCCAGATAGGTCTTAACAGCTCTTAGCTGTCCCATATAGCCCGTACAGCGACACAAATTGCCTGTAAGATAGTGGATAATTTCATTTTCTGAAGGATTAACCAATTCGTTTTTCATAGCCAACACGTTCATAATAAAGCCCGGACTGCAAAAACCACACTGCTCAGCGCCTTCCGCAGTGAGTATTCGAGCAAATTCCTCTGCCTCCTTAGGAACACCTTCAATCGTTGTGATTTTTTTACCATGAACTCTTAAGGAAAGGATCGAACACGACAACACTGACTTATCATCAACCCAGACCGTGCAAAGTCCGCAACAGCTTGTTTCACAAGCCTTCTTAACACTCAGGAATCCGTGGGATCTTAAGGTATCCGCTAGGAATTCGTCCTTTTCTACATCCCAGGTCACCAATTTATCGTTAATTGTCACTTTGATTTGCATGTAGTACCTCCATTATTCCCCTCTTGACGAGCACCTGACAGAGAGCCTTGCGATACTCCGATGTCCCTCTCGCATTCGTCCCAAAGGATAACTCTTCTGCTGCCCTCTGCGCCGCACCCTCGATCTCTTCAACACTAAGTTTACCCTTTGATAAAGCTGCAGAAGCTCTTACCGCTATAGCCGCTTTACTTGGCCTGGCACCTACGACGATTGTCCATTGATCATCCAGCTTGGAAACTGCGACATTTATGACTGCATAATCGCTAGCTGATTTCCTTAAATTCAGGTATGCTGCTTTGCGGTTGTTTTTCTTAACCCATACTTTCACTAAAATGTCTTTCTCATGGGGCTTGTTTAGAAAGTCTACTAAGAGCATTCTCCCCCCCTTATATAACTCAACTTCAGTGTCTAAAGCTAATAAGGCCGTGATTAAATCGGAAAACCCGTATTTAGAATAAACCGAAGCACCCACGGTAACGCCGTTTCTAAATTGCACTCCGATAATATTATGAACTGATTTAGGAAGCACCCCATTAAAATACTCTCTTAACTGGGTGTGAGTTTCAATCTCTCTTAAGCTTGTCATGGCTCCAATTTCAATAAAACCAGCCTGCTCCCTAATATAGCTTAGATTCAGGTTAGTCAGGTCAATAGCTGTACCAATTCGTTTTGAACCCATTTTTAAGAAAGCACAGCCCCCAAGAATTGTATTATTTCGTTTATCAGACAGAATCTGATAAGCTTCTGCTAGGTTGTCGGGTTGAACTAAATCCACTAATGTAAACACCCTAACCCCTCCTTACATATATACTCCAGCAATATCGCGCTAAAAACGAAAAACCAAGCGGACAGCCTTCACCTCAAATGAGTGAGAGAAACCTGCCCGCCTGGATTTCAGTCCTTTCGGGGTAATCCAAAAACGAAGTAAAGACTTACTCAAAAAGCCTTTGGATCTGTACCACTTGACTCTTAATCTTAGGTACACTTTCGCTCATAGTCGGACCATTTACGGCAGTCCGGTAGAAACTTGCAGACCTTATCTCTGCTACTATATGAACATTAATTTATTTATTCTATCGTGTTTTCATTTTACAAGAAGTTACGACATAGGTCAACACTTTTTCGAACGTTTTCTGCTATTATGACGAAATCGTTCGAAGTCCCAACGAGTTTAGGAGTGCTTATCATTTTTGTTAATTAATGTATAGAGTATCTCCAGTCCTGAAATTATTTTTTCTATATCCTCTTCACTGGCCTCCTTAAGGATGTCAGCAAAATATTTGTTCATTAACTCTTTCAGAACATTATTTTTTTCAAATTCTGGCGATAACGAAAGCCGCACAATGCGCCGATTATTTTCTGGAATTTCTCTGATGATTACCCCCTGCCCAACTAGCCGATCCACAATCCCCGAAACGGTACTTTTAGACAGACCCAAATAATCACTTAGTTCATTCAAGGTTGAAAAAGGGTTCTTGTGCAGTCCATAAATCAGTCCGATTTGAGGACCGGTAAAGCCATATTGCCTGGATTTTTCACACATCTGATTCCTGTAGATTTTATGAATAGATTTAAAAAGGAATATAACTCGTTCAGAAGGATTACTCCATAAATCCTGCAAGTCTAGTTTCTGATTCATGTGTTACCTTCTCTCCTACTAATCTCTCTAACTCTCGTTTCTTAGTCGTTTTCTTACTGCTCATCATTAGAACTAAGATAACGCCAACCAAAATCGCAGGTACTGTTGACGCAATGGCATAACCGATGGCATCCAGATAGGCCTGACCATAAAGCATTCTCCCAATTGTTGATAAGGCCGACCCGTGAGCATTCCCCTGGGATAAGCCAGATTTCATAAAAACCCCCTGTAGCACGGTGGTGATATAACTCGACGTATGATTGAACGGAGTTATCTGTTCAGTGAATCTGGCATAGTTAATATTAGACTTATTGGATATTTCTGAGGTGATAAAGGTTATTGCTAGAGCTTGAATGATACATCGGACGGTGCTGGACAGTGCCGTTCCATTTCCGTACAGATGTCTGGGTATGGCATTCATTCCAGCCGTAGCTACTGGCATCATTGAAAATCCCAGTCCAATTCCCCTAATTGTAGAAATCAACGTGATAGTCGTTGCTGGCGTATCCATGGTAAACAGCGACATTTGGTAGGTTGTTGCGGCGACTAACAAGAGTCCCGGAACCGTTACCACCTTTGCCCCAAACTTGTCAAAAAGAGTGCCACTAATCGGCATCATGAACGCGGAAGCAAGTGCCGAGGGAAAAAGTATTAAGCCTGTTTCCATTGCTGTGTATCCTCTTAAATTTTGCAAAAACAAGGGCAAGACATATATGCCGCTCATCATAGCCAGCATCGTTACACCTGTAGAAACCTGACTGAGCGAAAAGTCATATATTTTAAACAACCGTAAATCCAGTAAAGGGGCGGGATGCATCAATTCGTTAACGGTGAATATGAGGAGACTAAAACATCCTAAGGCAAGAATTAGCGGAAATTTAATATCTCCCCAGTCAATAGAACTACCTTCGCCGAGGACATACAAAAGGCTGACGATTCCTACAATGACCGAAAAAAATCCAATGTAATCAAAATTACCTTTATAGGGCTTAAGCGTTGTCTCCTTCAGTAAAAGACCCGCAAAGAAAATACCTACGACGCCTATTGGAACATTAACATAAAAAATAAAGCGCCAATCCATATATTGGATAATGTAGCCACCTAATGTAGGTCCGATGGCGGGGGCAGACATTGACGCTATACCCCAAAAGCCCAAGGCCTTACCACGTTCACTGATCGAAAATATCTGCATAATGTAGGACATTCCGACAGGCATAATAGCACCGCCGCCCACTGCTTGTAAAACTCGGAAGACGACCATAGCATTATTACTCCAAGCAAAGCCGCACAAAAAAGAACCTAAAGTAAAAATTGCCAAGGCACCTATGAATAGCTTCTTAATCCCAAACGTATCACTTAGGAACCCTGTAATAGGGATAATTGCTCCCATTGCCAAAGTATATCCAGTTAAAATCCACTTTGCGGAATCCAAATCTGCTCCGAAAACATTCATCATCTTGGGAAGAGCGATATTTACGATACTGCTGTCCAGCATAACCATAAATGTACCTATCACAACAACAAACAAGGCAGACCACTTATAGGCATCGTCACCTGCACTTTCTTGAATGTTATGTTGTTCAGTCATATTCATTTCTCCTCATCACTTTATGTGAATATCGACGATGGCATTCGTCCCTGGCAGCAAGGTATTATCGCTTTTATCAAACTCGATTTTCACAGGTATTTTCTGAACTACTTTGGTAAATGTTGCACTTGTTGAAGAAGGAAGTAAAGCAAAGGTAGAATTTGATGCTTGACCTACGTATTTTACTTTGCCAGCGAATTTCTTATTGCCAAATTGGTCAATGGTGATATCTACTTTTTGGCCCTGCCTTACACTTCCCAGTTTTGTTTCTTCAATATTAGCCGTGATATACAGCTTATTAGGATCGATCAGCATCGCAACGGTTTGTCCCGGGGAAATAACCTCGCCAACCGTTCCTTGCTTTTTTATAACAATACCACTGATAGGCGCCCTGAAAACGGATTGGTCTATATTCGTTTCCTCAGGATTACTCATTCCCTGGCGACCTAGGATCTGGTCTTTAATAACAGCATCTCCCTCTTCAATATTTAATTCCAAAAGCTTGCCGGAAATCTGCGGACCCACACTTACTAGGTCACCCATCACTTTTGCATCCTCTGTTGAGACGAAATACGTATTTTCGTACCAATAATACGCTCCAATAGCTGCGAACGCAGCTACCATCATGGCAAGGATTATATAGATTATCTTTTTACGTTTTTCGATCATTTGATCTCACCTACCCTTATTTTTTAAGTCCTATTTCTGCCAGCATTCCAGATTTCAAGACTGAATCTGGATTATTTAATTTGATTTTCACCAAAACTGTTCTGCTGCGAGAATCAATTACAGGATCGACAGCAGAGACTTCCCCTAGAAATTCTTTATCCGGAACTTCTGATACTTTCACGACAACTGCCTGTCCAGCTTTCACACTGCCAATAAGTCCTGCCGGTAGAGAGGCATTGATGTATATGGAATCAAGATTTACGACTGAAACCAGATTTGCTCCAGGAGTAGCCAATTCTCCGACATTGATATTTTTTTCACTAACAGTTCCAGAAACAGGAGAGATGATTGTTCCATAGGCAAGTTGAGCTTTTGCCAGGTCCAACGCTGCTTGGGCCTGTTTAACCTGGGCTTGCAATACATTTAATGATTCTTGGGTTTCTCCTTTAGTTAAGATATCCAATTGGTTTTGTGCCGAGTCGTACTGAGCCTGCGCCCCAGCCAACTGCGTCTGAGATGCTTCAAATTGCGATTGTGATATTCCACCAGCAGCCAGAAGTTGTTGGTTTCGATCAAAATTAGATTTGGTATTTTGATAACTTGTTTTCGCGCTGTCTAAAGCAGCCTGAGCTTGGGCTATCTGCTCAGGTCGCGCTCCTGTCTGCGCCTTAACCAAATTGGCTTGAGCGGTATTAACTCCCGCTTGAGCCTGAGCTACCTGCGCTTCAATATCTTTCGTGTCCAGCGTAATAATTGGGTCACCCTTTTTCACAGCAGAACCTACTTCGATAGGGATAGTAGTTACTTTGGCTGGAATCTTAGTCGTAATTACAGCTTTTTCATTGGCGTCAATAATTCCCGCCATCACAAAGACCGGCTTACTCGCTTGAACATTGGCAGTTGCTTGCGCCTCTGTTTGGCCTGCCGTACTGCAGCCTGTAAGCCCCACAACCATTGTTAAAATAATGACAGCAATTCTTTTCATTACAATCCCCCTTGTGTTTGCTCGATAACCGTTCGTACACGTACAATTATAAAGTATGGTTAAATTTACATCGAAATTTATACTCTGTCAATACCTTAATTCAAGGTTTGTTCCATTCAGTTAAGCTTCTCAATCTAAAAGCACAAATTGTGGAACCAGACAAATTATATGCACCATATAATAAGATCATATATTGGTATTTAATGAAAAATATAGAAATATTGCAGTAAGCATTATTTAGGAGTGATTAATATGAATGGTTGGAATCAAGGAAATAAATGGAGCACAGGGGGCAAAGCGAACCATTGGGATCGTTGGGACCATAAGGGCCATTGGGATCGTTGGGACCACCACGACCGTTGGGACCATCGAAACCATGCAGACCACTGGCCTCGGGATCATCGGCGCCCCAGATGGCGCCCTGATGGAGGAAATCATCATAACTAACCCTCGTACAGAAGTCTTATGATCACGAGAGCCCTCAGCAATGCCGAGGGCTCTCTACTAAATCAAAAACTTTACATTCCTTAAACTCGTTCAAGGGGTGGTTAAAATTTAATCAATTTAGTGACTGAAGGTAATTAATCAGATACTGCCTGCAAAGTCTGCTGCATCTTGACATATTCAGCTTCCGCCTCATCTTCATCAATAAACCAACGAAACCCCTTTTCCGGCGACTCACTGTTAAATGTATGAATCAAACCACCGGTTAAAGCCCCCTTGCCCCAGGCCACAAAAAATTGAGCGGGAGAATTAACCGGATTAACCCCCGAACCAAAATAGATAGGTATCCCGTTAACCTCAGTGTGCTCAAAGACATTAGCCTTGGTCGTTCCACACGGATTATCCATCGTCCATCTTCCTTCCGCGCTAATCTTCCGATGGCTAGCCACCACTGAGTTCTCCCTATTTTAGTGGTTGCTTCTCGCCATCATGATTCTTTGACTACCAGAAAAACTCCACTTAGAATTAATATCGCT
>NZ_AGAF01000164.1 GCF_000224515.1 Desulfosporosinus sp. OT
GCTTACCCCACCTTCCCTTTTCGTTCGGCCCGTTTTAGCATATCCCAATTCATATCTTCCGGTTCATAAACAGCGTTTTCGTACTCTTGAGTCACTGTCAAAGCCTTCGTCGGGCAGGCTTCAGTGCACATACCACAGAACAAACAACGCCCAACATCCATATGATAGGTTTTGAGAACTTTTTTGTTGTTTTCATCTTTTTCACTAGTTAGTTTGATAACCCCGTTCGGACAGGCCATTGCGCACATGTTGCACGAAATACACTTGTCCCGTTGTAATCCCATGGAACTACGGACCCTAGTCGGAAGCTTGGGTTTCTGCTCAGGGTAAAACTCCGTGATATTGGGACCGACCATGCGTTTGAACGTGACGCCTAGACCTGTAAGTAGACCTTTACCAAACACTGTGTCACCCTCCCATCACGAGCCGGTAAATGTATATCCCCAGACCCGTTAAAAAAATGTTCAAAATTGAAAGTGGTAACAAGACCTTCCACGCTAAGTGCATTAAATGATCAATACGAATTCTTGGGAAAGTCCAGCGAGCCCACATCATAAAGAAGATGATAATCCCGACTTTCATCCAGAACCAAACCCAACCTGGAATGGGAGCAGGTCCCTGCCAACCACCGAGAAACACGGTCGCAGCGAGTGCGGAAACAGCCGTCATGTTCCCATATTCTCCGAGGAAAAACAATCCCCAGCGGAGTCCCGTATACTCTGTAAACGGTCCGGCAACAACCTCTTGATCCGCTTCGACCAAGTCAAATGGTGCACGGTTAACTTCTGCCAAACCAGCAATGATGTAGATCACAAATGCCAGAGGTTGAATAAGAATAAAGGGAACGGTTTTTTGCGCCTCCACAATAACTCCTAAATTAAACGACTGAGTGATCATGACGACCCCAAGTAAAGAGAAGAGCAAGGGGATTTCGTAGCTGATCATTTGAGCTACTGCCCGCATTCCACCAAGTAATGAGTATTTATTATTTGATCCCCATCCAGCCATTACGAAAGCAACAGTTGAGATTGCGGAGATGGCAAGAAAATAAAAAATTCCTAAATCAAGATTAATGGGTGCCATACCATTTCCATAAGGTATGACCGCTAAGGTCATCATCGGCAGAGAGAAAATAATCATCGGTGCGATTTTGAAAATAAACTTATCAGCGCCTGCCGGAGTGATATCTTCTTTACCCATGAGTTTTAAGGCGTCTGCTATAGTTTGGAACCATCCCCGCGGACCTAGACGATTGGGCCCTGGCCTTTGTGATGTCCACCCTGCCACTTTGCGTTCAAGTAAAATCAAGATCAAAGCAGCTAGGACAACAATGATAACCACGATGATGAAATTAATGACATCCATGGTTAAATTAGCCCAAACTGAGTGGGGATCCGCAAAAAGACTACGGATGGCAGCCGCAATTATCAAAAACACATTGTTTATAGTGTTTAAAGCGTCCATCTTATTCTCCCCTCATTGCAATTTACTACTTATCGACTTCACCCAACACTGCATCCAATGTTGCAAAAATCGCAACAACGTCTTGGATTTTCCATCCTAAAGACACAATTGGGAGCATCTGCAGATTAATGAATGTGCCCGCGCGAATCCGAAGCCGTGCTGGTTTAGTTGTCCCATCACTGACGATATAGAAGCCCAATTCCCCTTTGGGATTCTCCACGCGGTGATATACTTCACCAACCGGAGGTTTGATAACTTTAGGTACCTTAGCCATAATCGGACCTTCCGGAATATCACGGACAGCTTGCTTGATGATCTTGACACTTTCTACAATCTCATCCATCCGAATTATAGTACGATCATAGCTGTCGCAGCCGTATCGCACAGGTACATTAAAGTCAAATCGATCATAGATGCTGTAGGGCTCAGCTTTACGTACGTCGTAATTGACACCAGACGCCCGTAAGCACGGACCAGTAATAGACAGGTTTTCCGCGAGCTCCTTCGATAAGATACCAACGCTCTTCAAGCGACCTTGGGCAATCTCATTCCCAAAAAATATTCCGTTATATTCTTCAAGCATCTCTGGAGTATCATCGAGAAACGATTTTAGCGCCGGCCAAAATTCTGCCGGAGGCTCATTACTCATGCCACCTATGCGCATGTTGTTTACTGTTAGGCGGCTGCCTGCTGTCATCTCATACATATCACAGATCCGTTCACGATCACGGAAAGCATAAGACCATGCCGACCATCCTGCCATATCAAGCGCCGTACTAGCAATACAAACCTGGTGACTGGCTATCCGGGCGAGCTCACCAAAAATAACCCGAAGGTATTCCGCCCGTTCGGGAATTTCAAGACCCATGAGTTTTTCAACGGTTTGGACATAGGCCCAGTTGTTATGCGGAGAAGCGAGGTAGTCTAAACGATCAGTATAAGGGATAAATTGTGAATAAGTCCGGCTTTCAGCTAGTTTTTCTATCCCCCGATGCAGATACCCCATCTTGGGATCAATTTTTGTAACCGTTTCACCCTCTAAATTGACCACCATGCGAAACAATCCGTGCATACTCGGGTGCTGGGGGCCCATGTTCAATAGGAGTTCTTCGGTTTTTTCAATAGTCAAGGTTTTTTCCCCCCTATTCCCCTTCTATACGTGTGCGCACGATATTGCGAACCTCTATGGGTTCGGTCACATAATCCTTGCGCAACGGATAACCTTCAAAATCATCCCACATATAAATCCGTTTGAGATTGGGATGTCCTTTAAAATTAATCCCGAACATATCATAGGCCTCACGCTCTAAGAAGTTTGCGCCCTGCCATATACTGGTTACGGAATCAATTACCGGATTTTCTCTGTCAATTATAGCCTTCACGCGTAAACGCTGCGGTCCGCGCAGGCTTGTCAACTGATAAACTGCTTCCAAATGATCTACGCCATCAACTCCACACAGATCGTGTAAAAAGTCACATGGAATATTTGGAAAGCTTTTAGCTCCCTTTAGCGTTTCAATAACATAAGAAGCCTTAACTTTTAAGACGAGCTCCCCTATGATCTCTTCTACTTCGCCATTCACTTGAGCGGCAAGTTTTTCCACTTGCTCTTTTAATACTTTATTTTCCATGTTTCATTAACCTCACCTTTGCGGGATTTGAAACTTTAAATTGAAGTTGCAATAGCCCATATAACAAAGATTCTGGTCGCGGTGGGCAACCCGGGATATAAACGTCGACTGGGACAATTTTATCAGCACCTGCCAACATAGAATAAGAATCAACAAAGGGTCCCCCTGCGCAGGCGCAGCTCCCCATAGCAATAACCCATTTAGGCTCGGGCATTTGATCATAAATACGGCGTAAAAGTGGAGCCATCTTCCGAGTACAAGTCCCCGCTACGATCATGACATCTGCCTGACGCGGTGAAGCACGGAAAACTTCATACCCAAAGCGAGAAATGTCATAACGAGGCCCGCCCGTAGCCATCATCTCGATAGCACAGCAAGCTAAGCCCAGCGTAACTGGCCAGAAGGAATGTCCACGTGCCCAGTTGAGAAGTTTATCGATGTTGGTAACCAAAATGTTTTTTTCCAGCAATGTTTCATCGTCGCGAAGCTTTTTTTCCAAAGCTACATCCACTCTAGAGCACCTTCCTTCCAAGCATACCAGAAACCAACCAAGAGAATGACAATAAAGACGAACATTTCCACGAAAGCGAATGTCCCTAGTTTTTGGAATGTGAGAGCCCAGGGATACAAGAAAACGGTTTCAACGTCAAAGGCTGTAAATACTAAGGCATACATAAAATAATTGCTCTTAAATCCTAGCCACGTCCGTCCAATTGTCTCGTTACCACACTCATAGGTCGTACATTTTTCTTTGTGTGGTTTGTGGGGTGCAAGCAACTTTGGCACGATCATCATAATAATCGATACAGCTATTGCACCAACGAGAAACACACCTACACCAGCAAAATTATTGTCAATCATCTTCTTAACCTCCCTTCATAAAAAAGTCCGATGCCCCGCTTCTATGAGCTAAGCTTATTGTGCCACAACTATCGGTTATGGTCAATAATTTAGCACTCCGCAGCATCACCTACCTTTCTTTCTAAACTAACCGACGTTCCTTGTTTCACCGGAGCAAAACTTCTTCGGTGAAGAGGACATGGTCCTAAACGCCGCAAAACTTGCATATGTTCGCTCGTTCCATACCCTTTATTTTTGGAAAATGTATATTCCGGATAAAGGGCATGAAGCTCTACCATCAATCGGTCCCTTGTCACTTTTGCTAAGATCGAGGCTGCTGCGATTGTGGCACTTATTTGGTCTCCCCTGACAAGGGGAAGCTGCGGAATATGAATCCCAGGAAGTCTTAACGCGTCAATCAGTAAATAATGGGGACGAACTGTCAACCCTTCGACCGCGCGTTTCATAGCTAACTTAGTAGCTTGTAAAATATTCAAGGCGTCTATCTCGGCTGGTTCAGCACTTCCAATAGCATAATCAATCGCTTGGGCTTGAATTTGAGTGTATAATTTCTCTCGTTTACTCTCCGTCAGCATTTTCGAATCGTTAAGACCGGATAAATCGAACTGTGCCGGTAGAATACATGCCGCAGCAACGACTGGTCCAGCCAACGGTCCGCGGCCCGCTTCATCAATTCCCGCCAGCAACAGATATCCTTGATTCCATAATTTCTGCTCTTCCACAAGTAGTTTCTGGATACGGGTCTCTTCAAGAGCCTGGGCTTGCTGATATTTAACCAATCGCACTGCAAGCTGTCGAACTCCCTGCCGCGGATCGTTCTGACATGCAGAAAGCATTCGAGGGGAAGGATTTTTATACAGTGCTTCTTCAACTTCCCGTATATTCATCTGGGATAACGGTTCCACACTTTTCTCCTCTTCTCTCCCTAATTCTCACTTCGACATATAAAGTCAATTTCCTTTAATCAGTGTATAATATTCACTGATACCAGATTATAGATGCACAAGCTAAAATTTATTTATTTAGAAACGATCCATGGTTATTGGACCAAGTTGTCCCATTCGTAGTTCACGCAGGAGAATTTGAGCGGCCTTTAGTGTATCAACACGCCCACCGTGAATCAAACACCCACGTTTTCGTCCCAACGTCTCCAACGTGACCTCTGCGTCCGAAATTTGATAACGGAGCAAGGCATCCGGAGAATACGCCTTAAGCCAATCTATAATCCAAAGGGATAATTCTTCTATATCAAGAACATCGTCTTTTATAGCTCCAAGTGCGGCGAGCTTTTGTCCAACCTCAGGCACTTCAAATTTTGGCCACAACATTCCAGGTGTATCAAGGAGTTCAACACGTTCATGAATTCTAACCCATTGATTTCCACGGGTCACGCCTGGCTTGTTACCCACTTTGGCTTGAGCTCCACCTGTCAATTGATTAATCAAGGATGATTTACCAATGTTAGGTATCCCTACAATCATGACTTTAATCATCTGGGGTCTAATGCCCTTATTGGCCTGCCTTATTTGTTTAGCCAGTACCATCCGTTCTAATTCTGGTACAATCTGTTTAACGCCAGTCCCTGTAGTCGCACTAACAGCAAAGGCAGGGCTGGATGCTCTAAGCTGGGTAAGCCATTTTGATGTCCAATTAGTGTCCGCCAAATCCGCTTTATTAAGCAGTAATATTCTGGGCTTATTGCCGAGTAATTTATCGAGCATCGGGTTTCGGCTACTAATCGGTATACGAGCATCGGCAAGTTCTAAAACAACGTCTACCCATCGAATTTGTTCAATTAAAAGGCGTCTTGCTTTAGCCATATGCCCTGGAAACCACTGAATAGTCATTGATTATCCCTCATATCTTTTAAAAGAAAGCTTAAGCCCACACGAAGACACTGTCTTCGCACGTATTAACCCTTTTTACAGACACTGTCTTCGCATGAATTAGCCTTCTTGTTAGCTTCGACGCACCGGCTATCGCCTAGTTGCGCTTATGCATCAATCATGACACGAACAAGAAAATTCGAGGTTTGCGCTATTGTCCAAAAAATCTAAAGCGCTGGAAAGGGTAGTATAGCAACCACGCTTTTCCCAAAAGGTAGTTTTTGGGGAGAAGTCCCCACTCTCGCGAGTCTTCACTCTGACGCCGATTATCCCCTAAGACAAATACCTTCCCCTCTGGAACAACTTCTGGGCCAAAAGGAGGGTAATCACCTGGTTTAACATAAGGTTCCTGAATAACTTTCTCGTTCACAAATACTTTATTGTCACGAAGTTCTACCTTTTCACCTTCGACAGCAATAACTCGTTTAATGAAAGTTCGTTTTGTATCCATCGGAAACGCGAACACAATAATATCTCCTCGGTTTGGAGCCCACCAGCGATACGCAAGGCGGTTAACAAGAATGCGGTCTCCAGGGATCATCCCAGGTTCCATTGAAGGCGACGGAATAAGATAAGGTTGCCATACTCCCCAACGTAAAACCCCGCCAATTAGCAGAACTGCGGCAATAATACCAAAAACCCATTTTTTTTTGATTTCTTATGTTCCATCGTTACGCTCCCCTCTTGCACTACTCTTTTTAGTATGAACAAGATTCGGCAGAGCATACACCAAGAACCATAATAAAGTGTAGAAAAAAATATAAATCCTACTAGATAAAATACCTGCTAACCGATATATAGAGAACTCGTCTACCACGACACTCGGCTGTCCTTAGACGGAGGTAGGCTATTTAAACATATTCCGGTGCAAGTAATACATGTTGAGCAGTATAAAAAAACTTGGCTGGCGCCCACACACACACGAAGACACTGTCTTCGCACGGATTGCCCTACTTGCAGACACTGTCTTCGCACGTATTAACCCTTCTTGCAGACACTGTCTTCGCACGAATTAACCTTCTTGTTAGCCTTCGGGCACCGGCAGCAGCCTTAGTTACGGTTATGTGCTAGCGTAAGTCGAACAGGCATGTTCGATGTCAGAGCATCGCCATGGATACAAGATGTCGTGATACTGAGTATCTGTACCCAAAACTCGAACAGGACGTTCGAGATTAGAACGCTGCCCGAAGACACAGACTTCATACGTATTATCCTTCTTGCAGGATGGCAAAGCTCTATCATGGCGAGAAAAGTATATAACTGTCAGCTATAAGTTCCAAACTAGTAAAAAAAAAGAGCTAGATTGCTCCAGCCCATTTTTAACCTTAGATGCTGCGACGATCGCGAATCCGCGCCGCTTTACCTGAAAGTGCACGTAAATAGTAAAGCTTAGCCCGGCGAACCACGCCCCGACGAGACACCTCAATCTTATCCAAACGAGGCGAATGTAACGGGAAAGTGCGTTCTACTCCGACGCCAGCGAAGACACGACGAACAGTGAATGTCTCTCTGATGCCGCCACCTTTCATCGCGATGACAAGCCCTTCAAAAAGTTGAATACGTTCACGGGTTCCCTCAACAATGCGCACATGTACACGTACAGTATCACCTGGACGGAAGTGAGGAAGATCCTTTTTCATTTGTTCTTCTTCAATCATTCGAATATAGTCCATTATTAAATTCCCTCCTTCCTTGCCTAGATGTTCATTCACTAATTCTCAGCGAGCGGACCATCTATCTTCAGGCCTATTTATATTATCACAACCTATTTAGTTATGCAATGATTTTTAAATTAGTGACATAAACTGCCTGTATGAGTGACAGAACATCAGTGTCCGCGTAGACGATCTAATATAATCGCCACTGCAGAACGCACGGACAGATGATTATAATCCGTCGGTCCATAGATTGGCTCCAGAATTCGATCCATAGATTCAACATCTTCTTTGAGCAGTCCCCAACCCGTCCCAAACAATAAAAGAATCGGTGTTTCTGAAGTTTCTATGTCCTTACGGAGCTGAACATAAGTGACCGTATTGGAATATTTTCGAGCATCAGTCGCCACTTTGATAGGGGCTACCCCGTTTTCTGCTTCAATCTCGGCATATACTTCAGCTAGATTCTCTGCGATTTTTACCCGCGAGAACGCTTCCTGCCGGTCTGGATTATAGTCCGCGCCATAACCTTCTTGCCAAAATCCCATTATTCGACCAGCCAACTTGCGCTGTGCTTCAGCGGGGTGGACCACGTAATAACGTTTTATGCCGTAGGTTGTTGAACAACGCGCAATATCATGGAGGTCTAGGTTTGTGATTGAAGTCGCGACTGTCTCCATATTCTTATTGTAGACAGGGGCATGGATCAAAGCTAAATAAATGTCCGCCATGGAGATTCCTCCCAACCTGCTAACCTTAAATCAAAGGCCTCTCAGATTTAATTTATATTACTTTTGCTCAGAAATAGTTGGGGAACGTCGCCGACGTTTAGGTTGCGGACAGAGATGTTCCCACAACGCTTTCCATGATGCGATTTCTATGTGTTCAAGGGCAAGTTCTTCCAAAAGCGGATAATCGTCTGTCCCAAAAATACCCGCCACAATTAAATCTGGGCGTCGCAGAAAAGTGCGGCGGAGAGACTCTTTACGCCGCCATCGCTTGATCAGAGCATGATGCCCAGATAACAATATGTCTGGAACCTGCCGCCCTTCAAAATCAGCAGGACGCGTATACTGTGGATACTCCAAGAGTGAAGTCGAATGCGAGTCCTCCTCAGCAGATGCATCTTCTCCAAGCACTCCCGGAATAAGTCTCGCCACTGCATCGATCATCACCATCGCTGCCAGTTCTCCCCCAGTCAATACGTAATCTCCGAGGGAGGCCTCTTCATCAGCCAACTCACGAATTCGCTCATCAAATCCTTCGTAGTGCCCGCATATAAAAACCAGCTCTTCTTGTTTCGACCAAAGCTTAGCTTTTTCTTGGTGAAAAACATGGCCCTGCGGAGACATGAGGATGATCCTTCTCTTACCGCGAGGTTGAGGCAAATCTCGTATCGCAGCAAAAATCGGTTCAGGCTTCAAGAGCATTCCAGCCCCCCCGCCATAGGGAACATCATCGACATTCTTATGTTTACTGATAGCATAATCTCGAAAATTAATAAGGTTAATCTGCAGTAATCCAGCTTCTTGTGCTCGTTTCAGAATGCTTTCTTGCACGGGTGCAAACATCTCTGGAAATAGCGTTAAGACAGTCATTTGCATCATCAGTTATTTAATCCTCCAACAACCCTGGGGGAAGTATCACATCCATGCGTCGACCTGAAACATCTACATGCTGAACAACACTTTTAAGCGCCGGGATGCATATTTCACCTTTGCTTCCCTTGATAAGGTAAACATCGTTCGCTCCAGTTTCCAAGACCTGAGACAAAGTACCTAACAGCTTATCTCCTTCGTAGACTTGCATCCCTTCAAGCTCGAAATAGTACCATCCTTCTTTAAGAGGAGGAACTTCTGAGCGATCAATCCGCACTTCCCACCCTCGATAATTTTCCGCTTGGTCTATGGAATCTATCTCCTCAATAGTGAGAAAGACTAAATCCGTCTGCACGCGGGCCTTAATAATTTTGAAGTGTTGACTGATCTCCCCATGCCGCAAGATGACGGCCTGCAGTTTTAGAAACCGCTCAAGGTCTGTCGTTAATGGGTAAATCTTCAGTTCCCCGTTTAACCCATGTGGACGCAAAACTTCTCCAATCAGCACTTCATCCATATCCGTTGCCCCTTTCCACGAAGACACTGTCTTCGCACGTATTAGCCCTACTTGAAGACACTGTCTTCGCACGAATTAAGCTTCTTGCAGCAGATAGATTTAAGACGTTGAGAAGGGCACTAAGCCCTTCTCAACGTCATTGATCAATGTCCATATGAACTCGACGACCATCTTTGACGGCTGCCGCTTTAACCAGCGTACGAATAGCGTTTGCAATCTTCCCCTGTTTCCCAATAACCTTCCCCATATCTTCAGGTGCGACAGTCAGTTGCAAATGCACACTCTTGTCTGTCTCAGACCGGGCAACGAGAACTTGGTCAGAATGATCGACCAACGCTTTCGCGAGGATTTCTACAAGTTCCTTCACAGGAACCACCCCCCACACACTACACTTAGTTCTTGGACTCGTGGAATTTAGTTAAGATACCAGATTGGCTCAGCAAAGACTTAGCAGTATTTGAAGGCTGTGCCCCTGTTGAGAGCCATTTTAAAGCCTTTTCCTCGTCAATGTTCAAAACTACAGGACTCTTTGTCGGGTCATAATATCCAATTTGTTCAATGAAACGTCCATCACGAGGAGCTTTAGCATCAGCAATAACCATACGGTAAAAAGGATTCTTTTTTGCTCCCATGCGACATAAACGAATTTTCGTAGCCATGTTTTCACCTCCTTATCGTATTATAGAGGTTCGAAGTTCGAAATCCGAGGTTGAATGTCATTCATTCAATATCGTACATCGCTCATTTTGCCCCTAGATTAGATTAACTAAACTTCAAGATGGAGTTGAAAACTCCGTTTAAAGCAAGTTTATTATATAAACAACGCTATAGTATAGCGTGTGTCCATCATAGTAATAGCACATTTTCCCCGTTCCAAGCTAGGGATGCGTGGCAAGCGCAATAGCTCTACATAAGCCAACCCAGACACCAGACGGTGCACATGAAATGTGCCGTCTCCCTAACCTTACGCCCAAACACGAATCCCAACCATCCTATAAAGCAGGACTAAACGTTTCCTCGATCCAAGCACAGGACGCAGTGTGACACGAGCCCGAGGTCTCTACGTAAGCAGAATTAGCAAACTCCGTGAAAGCGACCCCACACACGGGGCAGTGCACAAGGATGTGCACTGCCGCCAATGCGCCAAGGATGGCGCTTTTGGCACGATAGTCTCCAGTGGAGAGTTTCGCCGAAGCCGCGATCCTGAAAGGAATACTTTCCGGCGTAGGATGCACCCCGCTCCCCAGACAAGAGCTTGAACGGTTAGTTTGCTCTGCATCGTAGGCACCGAGGGCTGTGCCACACAAGTCCCTCACCCAAAAGGAAATCGCATTCCCGATTTCTTTCCCTTTTTGCCTTTTTTACCGCCCCCAAGCATTCCGCCGGGGCTGGCAAACTGTTTCATCATTTTCTGCATTTGTTCAAACTGTTTTAGAAGGCGTCCCACGTCTTGAACCGATGTTCCGCTTCCCTTGGCAATCCTTTTTTTACGCGAATCTTTAATGACCGATGGTTTTCGTCGTTCTTCTGGCGTCATCGAGCGAATGATAGCCTCTAGATGGGCTGTGTCTTTTTCGTCGATTTGTACATCTTTTAACTGCTTCCCTACGCCAGGAATCATCTCTAAAATTGAGGAGAGAGGTCCCATTTTTTTCATCTGCTGCATTTGATCTAGGAAATCCTCGAGAGTGAATTCCTGTTTACGCAACTTTTGTTCCATTTCTTTCGCTTTTTTCTCATCGAAAGACTCTTGCGCTTTCTCGATTAGGGTTAAAACATCACCCATCCCTAAAATTCGAGAAGCCATACGATCTGGGTGGAAAGGCTCTATGGCATCCATTTTCTCGCCTATTCCAGCAAACTTGATAGTACACCCAGTCACTGCTTTAATAGAGAGTGCAGCCCCACCGCGAGTATCTCCATCCAACTTTGTAAGAATGACACCGTCAAGGCCCAGATCTTTGTGAAACGATTCTGCCACATTAACTGCATCCTGCCCCGTCATAGCGTCAACTACTAATAAGATTTCGTGGGGCTTTACAGCATTTTTAATGTCTCGAAGTTCCGTCATCAATTCTTCATTAATATGCAAACGTCCGGCCGTATCGATGATAACCACATCTTGGCCATTCGAATTGGCGTGTTTAATGCTGGCTCTAGCAATTTCTACTGGGGAAACCTGACCCATAGAGAACACCGGTACTTTCACTTGTTCTCCCAAAACCTCTAATTGCTTAATAGCAGCAGGACGATAAACATCACAGGCAACCAGCAATGGATGCTTGCCTTGTTTTTTTAGCATATTGGCCAATTTCGCAGCATGGGTTGTCTTCCCTGCTCCTTGAAGGCCTAATAATAAGATCACAGTTGGCGGTTTTGAGGCAATGGGTATTTTGCCTGTCGCGCCACCCATAAGTTCAATCATTTCTTCATGCACGATCTTAATGACATATTGTGCAGGAGACAGGGATTCCAGAACCTCCTGTCCGATCGAACGTTCCTTAACCTTGGCCACAAAATCTTTAACCACTTTAAAGTTAACATCCGCTTCCAATAACGCAATACGAACTTCGCGCATAGCTTCATTGACATCTGCTTCCTTTAATTTGCCCTTTCCTTTGAGCCTTTTAAATGTTTCTTGGAGTTTTTCGCTCAGTCCTTGAAACATACCTGTCCCCGCTTTCGCTTTGATCCAGTAAAACTATAGACTTCAAATTTCGTCTTCCAGTATCTGTAGGCCATCTTCTGCTATTAAATATCCAAAATATTGACATATACTTCATCAATCATGGCGCGCAGTTGTTGGTGACGTACCCATGCTGATTGGTTGGTAAAATCTTGCTCTTGCAATTGCTGTGACAGGGTTTTTACCTCCATCAATTTCTCACGTTCCGCCCAAAATCTCTGTACAAGCCCTAATTTCTGCTCGTATTCTGCAAGAATCCGCTCTGTGCGTTTGATTAAATCATGAATAGCCTGACGGCTGATATGTTCCACCTCAGCAATTTCAGCCAAAGAAAGATCTTGTTGATAATGAAGATCCCAAACGTTCCGTTGCTTTTCTGTAAGAAGTGGGCCATAGAAATCTGCTAAGAGAGCCATTTTGGCGAGTTTCTCCATCCCAACCTCCTGTAAAGTAATTTTACTTTACAACCGAATTCTAGACTAAATCTAAGAGTTTGTCAAGTAGGGCAATTCATCAAGAGCCCTACTGAATTACGAATCGCGAATTTACAAATCAAATCCATAAAGCAACACGTAATTATCCATTCAATTCTGCTGAAATCCGCTTCGCCCGAGTTTCCGCTTCTTTACAAACTGTACCCACGTCCATTGTCAAAAGTTTTCGTTCTTCCATGAGAAATTTGCCGTCTACCATCACCGTTCGTACATCCCCAGCATGAGCAACATAAACCAAGTGTGCCGGGACAGAAAAACGCGGATAAAAATGGGGTTGATCCATATCTATGGTGATGAGATCTGCCTTAAAACCGGGGGCAATCATCCCGACATCTTCTAGTCCGAGCGTCTGAGCTCCACCAACCGTTGCCATTTCCAACACTTTATACGCTGGAAGAGCGGTTGAATCCACCCGGAGCTTTTGTTGGAGTGCTGCCGAACGCATCTCTCCAAAAAGGTCGAGATTGTTATTGCTTGACGCACCATCTGTGCCAAACCCCACAACAACACCTTTGGCCAACAACTCGGTAATTGGGGCGGTCCCGCTGTTCAACTTCATGTTACTTTCCGCATTATGCGCGACACAGACGTGTCTATTTGCCAGGATTTCTATATCCACCTGGTTCAAGTGTACACAGTGCGCTGCGACAACATGCCCCCCAAGAATCCCAAGTTCATCCAGCCACTGAACAGGAGTTTTTACATGCTGCTCACGAATGATGTTTATCTCATCTTGAGTCTCGGCCACATGAATATGAATACCTACACCTAGGCGATCCGCCTCAGCTTTCACTTTCTGGAGATACTCCCCTGAACATGTATAAGGGGCATGGGGGCCAAACATAACGTTTATTCGCCCCTCACCAGCTCCATGGTAACGTTGAACTAAATCAATATTTTCTTGGAAAGCCTGCTCTCCGTTGGGAGCATTCCCGATCAACCCCCGTGAAAGGACTGCACGTGTCCCAGCACTGAGTACTGCTTCTGCAACTTGATCCATTGAGGCATACATATCAAGCATTGTGGTCGTTCCCGAGCGAATCATTTCGCAAAGCGCTAAGGCAGTCCCCCAATAAATGTCCTCTTCTGTTAGCTTGGCTTCAAAAGGCCAAACTTTTTCATTAAGCCAAGGCATTAGAGGTAGGTCATCAGCATAGCTTCTGAGTAATGTCATCGCTGCATGGGTATGGGTGTTAATCAAGCCGGGCATAACCACATCCTCTGGCAAGTCCAGAATACGATCAGGTGCAAATCCTACCGGAGCCGAACCCCTTTCCCCTACCGAAACAATCCGATCATTTTCTATGGCAATTTCTCCTTGGGGATAAAACATATCCTGCCCGGTCATAGGCAAAACCATAGCCCGAATTAAGATTTTAGACACACTTTCATCTCCTCACAACCGTTGTCAAAGGATTATAAGTATACAACGAAAGTTATACTTTCTGATTAGTGTAAAGAAAACCTAGCGAAGCTGCTCAAGACATCTTGCTCTGATGCTAAGAACGCACCAACAATTTAAGAAGATTAACAGAATAAGGCGCAGTCACAATTCCTTTTTCTGTAATAATCCCAGTGATATATTTCGCCGGAGTAACGTCAAACGCTGGATTGTATACGTTTACTTCTTCCGGTGCGACAGCTGAACCGAAGCACTCACGAACTTCTTTCGACGGTCGTTCTTCTATCGGTATTTCCTGACCACTAGCTACTTTTAAATCAATGGTGGAGGTTGGTGCCGCTACGTAAAAAGGGATGCCATGAGCTTGAGCTAAGACCGCTACGGAGTATGTCCCAATCTTGTTCGCTGTATCACCATTTGCCGCGATTCGATCCGCACCGACTATCACGAGGTCAACCTTACCTTGCTGCATCAAGTATCCGGCCATATTGTCTGTAATTAACGTTACTGGAATCTTGTCTCGCAGAAGTTCCAAAGCTGTAAGACGCGCTCCCTGTAATAAAGGTCGTGTTTCATCTGCATAAACATGAATAGACTTGCCAGCCTCATGAGCAGCTCTAATTACACCGAGGGCAGTTCCATACTCTACTGTGGCTAATGCTCCCGCGTTACAATGGGTGAGTACATTGGCCTTCTCTGGGACAATCTCATTCCCATGTTGTCCAATAAGACGATTCATTCGGCGATCATCCTCGGCAATGCGACCCGCTTCTTCAACTAAAATCTGCCGCACCTCATCCAAGTCTTCGACATCCCAACATTCCCGCAATCGATCTTCCATGCGCCGAAGTGCCCAAAATAAATTGACAGCTGTGGGCCGGGTTTCAGCAAGCCTGTTTTGGACCTCTTCCATGTATTTTGGCAAACCTTCTAAATCCCCTTGATATTCTATTGCGCCTAACGCAAATCCATAAGCAACTGCAGCACCAATAGCAGGCGCGCCACGTACTTCCATCTGTTCAATAGCCTCTGCCACATCCTTATAGGACAAAGCATTACGATATACAGTTTCTACTGGAAGTTTGCTCTGATCTAATATTCGCAAAGAATTTCCTAGCCATTCAATCGATTTCATCGTCCCACCCCTTTCTAAAACTTGCCGACTTCTCCGTTCGCCGAGGCACATAGACAATTCTGATCGGGAGACCATAACTCCACGGTCGCTTGAATGAGTTGGGCGACCTTTGCTCCCAGTTCCTTCATACTCTCCATTACTTCGGAATGGGTTAACGGATGTGTAGCAATTCCAGCCGCTTCATTCGTAACCATTGCGATGGAGGCATAACATATTCCAAGTTCTCTCGCTAAAACGACTTCTGGAACGCTCGTCATACCAACAAGATCAGCTCCAAGACGCTGAAACATCCGAATTTCAGCAGGGGTTTCAAAACGCGGACCTTCTGTACAAATATAACATGCCCCATTCTTAACCTGAAGCCCTAGATGCTCTGACGCATCAATGATCACTTGCCGCACAGCGGAACAATAAGGCTCAGTCATGTCCACATGAAGTACGCCCTTTTGCCCTCCTTCGTAGAACGTCTGAGGACGGCTTTTGGTAAAATCAAGAAACTGGTCAAGAAGCACCAACTCACCTAACCGAAAATCTGGAGATAAGGAACCTACAGCCGCTGTAGCAATGACCTTTCGCACTCCTAGTTCATGTAACGCCCATATATTAGCCCTGTAATTCACGAGGTGCGGAGGTGTAGCGTGATCACATCCATGTCGACTCAAGAAAACCATTTCACGATTAGCGAGTCGACCAACAACGGATTCAACCAATCCATAAGGAGTTTCCACCTTGATGACACGCTGTTCGGTCAACTTAAAATGCTCTACTCCGGTTCCCCCAATAAGTGCATAGTGTATCAGAATTCCCCCTCCTCGTCAGGTTGGCCAAAGAGTGCTGCGGCAAAATCCTTCGGCACAAAAGGACGCAAGTCTTCCATGCCTTCACCAATTCCAATCCATTTCACAGGAATCTTGGTTTCTCCTTGAATTCCCAAAACAACTCCCCCTTTAGCCGTCCCATCCAGTTTAGTTAAAACAATTCCGGTAACTCCGGCCACTTCCTGAAAAAGCTTGGCTTGTTGCAGGGCATTCTGTCCTGTAGTGGCATCCAATACAAGTAACACTTCATGAGGCGCCTCCGGGATTTCCCGTTCAATTACACGCTTAACCTTGCGTAATTCCTCCATCAAATTCACCTTATTGTGAAGACGACCAGCGGTATCTACAATAACAACATCAACATTTCGGGACTTTGCAGCTTGTACTGCATCATAGGCGACAGCTGCCGGATCTGCACCTTCGCGTTGCTTAATAACCTCAACCCCGGAGCGTTCTCCCCAAACCTCCAGTTGATCAATGGCTGCTGCCCGAAAGGTATCGCCTGCAGCCATAATAACTCTTTTTCCATCTTTTTTAAACCGGTTTGCAAGCTTGCCAATCGTGGTTGTTTTGCCAACTCCATTAACCCCAACTACAAGAATAACACTTGGACCTTGCTTGGCAAAGGAAATTGTTTCTTCCTCCCCCAATAACTCTGCAATCAATTCTTGTAAAACCTCAGTAAGTTCACTAGACTCTGAAAGTTTACGCTGTTTAACTTCTTTGCGCAACCGTTCAACCAATTCGAAGGATGTATTGACACCGACGTCAGAACGAATCAACACTTCTTCCAATTCTTCATATAACTCTTCATCAATCTTCTTGCGTCCTGTAAAAACCTGTTCTATCTTCTCCACAAAATTTTCCCGTGTTTTTGTAAGACCTTCTTTAAGCTTCGCGAAAAATCCTGCCATATTGTTCCTTCCCTCCTAATCGTGGTTCGAAATCCGAGATTCGAATACCCAAGCCCAGGACTCAGTGTGACTCAAGTGCAACGTCTTTATGTAAGAAGAATCAGCAAACCTCATGCAAACCACCCAAAACTCAAGACGGTGCACATGAAATGTGCCGTCTCCCGATCCTAGCGCAATTCAAGCATGCAACTCAAGAACCGTCCCTTCTCCCGCTTCTCCCGTTCGTTCTTCGACCCAAGCCCAGGACGCAGTATAACACGAGCACGAGGTCTTTACGTAAGCAGAATTAGCAAACTCCGTGAAAGCGACCGACCCCAAATACGGGGCAGGGCACAAGGTCCCTTCTCGCCATCCTGCAAGAAGGTTAATACGTGCGAAAACAGTGTTTTCGTGGGTCGTCGGATGGCACTTTTGGCACGATAGTCTCCAGTGGAGATTATCGCCGTAGGCGGGTTCTTTAAAATAATGCTCTATCGCCGAAGGATGAACCCCGCTCCTCAAAGAAGGAGCTTGAACGACTAGTTTGCTCTGCGTCGTAAGCACCGAGCGCTGTGTTATGCAAGTCGCTCATCAAGCTGGACAGAAAGCAATTTAGACACCCCGGATTCTTCCATCGTAATGCCGTATAATACATCGGCTGATTCCATAGTTCCTTTGCGGTGAGAAATAACAACAAATTGGACAGCATTCGATAAACGGTGAATATATTGGGCAAATCGCTGGACGTTAGAATCGTCCAACGAAGCTTCAATCTCATCTAAAATACAAAACGGACTTGGTTTAACTCGCAGGAGAGCGAACAAAATTGCAATTGCCGTTAAAGCTCGTTCTCCCCCAGACAAAAGGGAAAGAAGCTGTGGTTTCTTACCGGGTGGCTGAGCAATAATCTCGACCCCTGTTTCCAGTAAGTGATCAGGGTCTACCAAATGGAGTTCAGCATTTCCGCCATGAAAGAGTTCTTTAAAAACCTCTTGAAAAGCTGCATTGACCGCATGAAAACTTTCTGCAAATCGTTCAGTCATAGTCTTATCTAGTTCGGAAATCAGTTGACGCAAGGTATGATTAGCCTCAACCAAATCACTCTGTTGAGCCAACATAAACTCCTGCCTTGCCTGCATTTTTGGGTATTCTTCAATAGCTGCTTGGTTAATTGGGCCTAACGCTTCAATTTGATGTTTTAGTTCTTGAAGCCTCCGCTCTAAAACTGCCCTTTCTTCCTCGGTCTGATAAGGCATCGCCTCTTCCCAAGTAAGGGAAAATTCCTCTGCCAATCGGGTTAACCCTACTTCACATTCGGTTTCCCAACGCACAACTCTGATATCGTTGGCATGCAGACGTTGTTCAAGCGCATGCGCTCCCTGACGCTTGGACTGTATCTCTTGTTCCTGATCAAGGACACGGGCCCCTAGACCCTCCCGCTCGAGTCTAGATTGCATTAAAGCATATTGCTGTGCCTCCTGGGCAAGTGAATGTTCTTCCAGTTGTTGGTTCAACACCTCTTGCTCTTTTTCTAGCACTTGACGGTTTTCTTGCAGATTAGTCCTATTTTGTTTCTTATGTCCTAGATCCGATTCATTTTCTCGGTAGACCCGATGTTCCTGGTCAAGTTGCTCCATGCATTGCGTTAATTCTTGCTCCCACTTGGCTAAGCGAACCTTCTCTTGGGTTAGCTGCTCCACGTACGATTCGATCTCTCCTGCCGCAGATTTGGCTTCTTGCTCTCTCTGGTTGAACTCCTCACGTAAATCGTGCGCTATTTTTTCCGCAGTTTCTAAACGATCCGACAAGCTCCTTAACCCTTGAACTAACTCGTCTTTCTGGACGATAATTCCCTCTTGTCGAAGACCTAACCCAGCTAAATCGCTCTCTAATCGCTGGAGTTGCCTCAGAACGTTCTCGTGTACCGCCCCAAGCATGATCTGCTGTTCCTTATCTGCCTGTTGCTTAAAGGCTAAATGCTCTAAACTCTCCTGTATTTCACGCTGACGCGTCTCAAGTTCCAATAATCCCCTTTGTTCCACCTCTAAGTCTTTTTCCATTTGCCTTAAGGACGTTCGCAGGGTCTCAATTTCTCGAGAGCGAGCCAGCAGATTTCCACCCTTGCGTTGAATACTCCCTCCGCTGAGAGATCCCCCCGGATGGACTTGGTCCCCCTCCAAGGTTACAATGCGCAGTTTATATCCGGATGTTCGCGCGATCCGAGTCGCAGCGTCCATATCTGCGACCACCACAATACGCCCGAGGAGAAATTCAATCGCCGTTCGATACAATTTGTCATGCGTTACAAGATCAACAGCGATCCCAATATATCCAGGGTCCCTCTCCACTGCCCTGCTTACGGACATCCGATTCCCTTGAATAACATCGAGGGGAAGGAAAGTTACTCGCCCCAATTGATGGGACTTCAAATAAGCAATCGCGGTTTTAGCTGCCTGTTCATTTTCAGCCACAACATTTTGCATCCCTGCTCCAAGAGCTGTTTCCAAGGCCGTTTCATATTTTTCATGCACTGTAATCAGATCAGCAACCGTCCCACAGAGGCTTAAGCATTCCGTTCTTCCTTTTTTCTTGGCGAGCATCAGCTCACGCACCCCACGTTGATACCCTTCAAAGGAATCTTCTAAAGATTGCAAAGCCTGCGTCCGTGCTCTAGCTTGATTGATAAGAGTTTTATGTTTTTGTAGTTCGAGATTTTTCTCTTGATGAAGCCCTTTTAGATTATCCCGTTCTACCCTCAGTCTTAAACCTTCATTTTCTAAAATGCGAGCTTGCGCTTCCATCTGAACCAGTTCTTTTTCCTGAGCTTCATAAGCTTCATTCAATAATTCAAGCTCATGCTTTTTGATCACTTTCTCTTGCTCACATTGAAGGACTTGTTGTTCTAGTGAAGCAAGAGTATGACGAGTTCCAGTCAACTCATTGGACCAATTGGCTTGCTCAGTCAAGGCTTGAAAGAGGTCAGCCTTTATTCTATCTATATCTTCAGCTAAGTTATTCTCTCGAACAACATTAAGTTGTTGCTCTTGATCTGTAACCTTGCGCTGAGATTCTTCAACTGTATGCGTTAAAACCGCTCGCTTGGCAGCAAGAGTTTTAATCCTTTCATGTAAATGATTAAGTTTGTTCTCATCCTCAAGAATCTCCTGGTTCAGCCTCATGGTTTGCTCATCAAAATATCGGAAACGTTCAGTACGAATACTAAGGTCATGTTTTAAGGCATTGAAAGCTTGCTCAGCTTGAAAAACCTCACCTTGCTTCCGCTGTATCTCTTCATCTAACTTTTTTAGTTCAAACTTATCTTCAATATTCCGACTTTCTTTGAGCCCCAAAACTGCTTGAGCCTCTACCACACTGGTTTGCAGGGTTTCCGATTCTTGTGCAGCTTTTGACAATTTCTGCTTTACTTCCGTAATGTCTAGAACAACCCACTGGATTTCTAGGCGTTTTTGCTCAAGCGTGAGAGCAAGGCTTTGTTCGGCCACTTGGGCTTGGGCAGCCAGAGGAGTCAGTTGCCCCTCAATTTCCCGCACTATATCTTCGAGACGTTGCAAATTAAGTATCGTAGCATCAAGACGCTTCAAGGCTTCGCGCTTTCTGATACGATACTTGGTTATCCCAGCCGCCTCTTCAATCAATGATCGACGTTCTTCCGATTTCAGGTTTAAGATTTCCTCAACCCGCCCCTGCCCAATGATCGAAAATCCTTCTTTTCCAGATCCTGTGTCCATAAATAGTTCCTGAATATCTTTAAGCCGGCAGGCAGCTTTGTTAATTAAATACTGCCCTTCACCGTCACGGTAGACTCGCCGTGTAATAGTGACTTCCCGAAAGTCTAACGGGAAAATCCCTGTTGAGTTATCAAAAATAAGGGAAACTTCTGCCATGCCGACAGGACGTCGCTGTGCGCTCCCCGCAAAAATTACATCTTCCATCTTTGCTCCGCGCAGACTCTTAGCACTTTGTTCCCCTAGAACCCAGCGAACCGCATCAGCGACATTGCTTTTTCCGCTCCCGTTCGGCCCAACAATTACGCTTAAACCATGACCCAATTCTAACTTGACACGATCAGCGAACGACTTAAACCCCTGAATATGAATTCCCTTCAAGAAAGCTGGGAAATTCTCAGGTTTAGCCATCGTTCTCCCTCCCCCAGACTTCTAACACCTGTTGAGCGGCATGTTGCTCGGCCTCTTTCTTGGTACGGCCCACACCTTTTCCCATTAAATTGCCTTGTAGGAAAACACCCGCCGTGAAGCATTTATTGTGATCAGGTCCTTCTTCCGCTAGGATTTGATAATTTACTTCTTTTTCTTCCCGTTGTGCTTTTTCCTGTAATACGGTTTTATAGTCACCGTAATTCCCTTCGGCAACTTCGTTGATAGACGGTTTGAGTAACTCTAAAATAACCCTCCGCGCCTCTTGTAATCCGTATTGCAAGTAGATTGCTCCTACCACTGCTTCCCAGGCATCAGCTAAGATAGAGGGGCGTTCACGTCCACCGGATACCTGCTCCCCTTTCCCTAATAAAAGCTCTTGCCCCAGCTCTATTTCATGAGCTTTGTGAGCCAACGTCGTTTCATTCACAACAGCAGCCCGCATTTTTGTTAGTTCTCCTTCTGGCCGATCTGGATAACTCAAATACAGATATTCCGCAATCACAAAGTCCAAAATCGCATCGCCTAAAAACTCAAGACGTTGGTTATTTTCTTTGCCGAACTGCGGATTTTCAAATACATACGAAGGATGAGTCAAGGCTGTACTGAACAAGCGATTCGGCAGGGTCTGCAGTCCCAATCGCTTTGCTAACTTTAGTCCTGGTTCCTGTTTGAGAGAGGTCACGACATATTTTTTTCGTCCTGACCTTCCCTCCGTCTTCATGTGATTCGTAGTCGCGTTACGGCTCTTTTCGACCATTTATTTAGATCTCCTTACCTTTAGGCAAATTTTTTTAAGACGATGGTTGCATTATGCCCACCAAAACCAAAGGTATTAGACATTACCACATTAAGCTCTTGTTTTCGAGCACTATTAGGGACATAGTCCAGATCACATTCTGGATCTGGCTCTCCATAGTTTATCGTCGGCGGGATCGCGCCCCGCTCGATAGCGATAGCACAAATAATGGCCTCAATCGCTCCGGCAGCTCCGGTTAGGTGTCCAGTCATTGATTTGGTCGAACTAATCGCCAGTTTGGCTGCATAACTTTCAAATACGGTTTTAATGGCAGCCGTTTCCGTTGCATCATTAGGCCCAGTGCCAGTTCCATGAGCATTAATATAATCAACATCTTCTGCACTTACTTTTGCATCCTCTAAGGCAAGGCGCATAGCACGAGCTGCTCCAGCTCCACCAGGAACCGGAGTCGTAATATGATAGGCATCTGATGTGCTTCCATAACCGGCCAGTTCAGCATAAATACGCGCACCACGTGCCTTGGCGTGCTCTAACGATTCTAAGATCAAAACTCCTGCTCCTTCACCCATGACAAAACCGCTACGTCGTTTATCAAAAGGGCGGCACGCTTGTTCTGGATTGTCTTTTTCTGTAGACATCGCCTTCATGGCACAAAAACCAGCAAACGCTAACTTTGTAATTGGGGCCTCTGTTCCTCCACAAAACACAACATCAGCCTCTCCACGTTGGATCATTCGCAACGCTTCTCCAATCGCATTGGTTGCTGAAGCACAAGCCGTGGCAACGGTCATACTAGATCCTTGTAAACCGAACTCTATCGATAAATGTCCAGCCGCCATGTTGCTAATCAGCATAGGAACAAAAAATGGGCTAATCCGACCACTTCCCTTATTCATGAGCACCTCTTTTTGTTCTTCGAACGTTATCACACCACCAATCCCGCAGCCCATAACAGCCCCAGCCCGTTCTTTATTCACTTTTTCTAAGTCCAGCCCAGAATCTGACAAGGCCATCTTTGCTGCTGCAATGGCAAACTGAGCAAAACGGTCCATGTGGCGACTTTCCTTTTTATTGATCCACTCAGTTGGTTCAAAATCTTTAACCTCTGCCGCAACCTTAGTTGGCAACTGTTCAGTATCAAAACGGGTTAACAGGCCGATTCCGGACTTTCCTTCGATTAAGTTGTTCCAAAATTCATCCAGTTGGTTTCCCACGGGAGAGACAACACCCATCCCTGTAATAACTGCACGGTGTTTCAACACTCTTCCTCCTTAAAGCTGAGTATACCTTTTTTGATATCCTCAAAGATTTTATGCACCGATAAAACTTCTTTAATTTTATGAACATTAGCCCCAGAAAATATAAGACCCTCCCGCACATCACCCTCTTGGGCCATAACTAAGCGACTGATAATGCAGAAATTCCCCTCACACTGCTTAAGGCAACCCCTACATTTCGTCGGCTTGACATCAATTTTATCATCGAGTAATTGGGTAAAGGGATTCTTTATTCCCCGGGCCGGCATTCCGACAGGACTATGAATGGACACGATGTCTTCTTCAGTAGCTTTTAGCATTTCTTCTTTCCAAGCTAGAGCTGCACTGCTCTCTTCGCTTAGCGCAAAGCGAGTTCCCATTTGCACCCCATCAGCGCCGAGTTTCAGTGTCTTGGCGACGTCTTGTCCATCAATAAAGCCACCCGCACCGATTACAGGAATACTGACCGCTGCTATTACTTCTGGGAGGATATCGTGTATTGATCGATCCGTACCTAAATGCCCGCCAGCCTCAACTCCCTCCACAATCACTGCAGCGGCCCCCAACTTTTCAGATAGTTTAGCAAGTTTAGCAGAGGAGACAATCGGCACGACCGGAATGCCCTTTTCCTTGCCCCAAGTGAACATATCCCTAGAAAAGCCAGCTCCGGAAACCAAAAGATCAATCTTCTCGTCAAACGCGGCGTGAACCAACTGAGCGAACTCACGGACAGCGAACATAATATTTACCCCAATAATCCCTTTAGTGCGCCGACGTGCTTCACGAATTTCTGTAATCAGTTCCTCCACAGACAAACCACTACCTGCAATTATTCCGATTCCGCCCTCTTCAGCAACAGCCGCTGCGAGAGGAGCCATGGATATCCTTACGGCCATTCCTCCTTGTATAACAGGAATTTTAGCCACTAAATTGCCAATACGAAGTTCGGGTATTTTCACAATGTTTCCTCCCTGTCAGGTTCTACCTGAACTATAGTCAGGTATGAGTAGCAAAACTTCTAAACATCTATCTGAACTCTCCCCCAGAATCGTGGTTCGTTGTTCGATGTTCGATGTTCGAATAACGAATATACCCCTACATAAACTTACTAAACTCAGCTGAAATTCAAAACTTCAACAGGAGCAAGTTTCATTACAAACAAGTATTCAGGAGAAAGATTGTCTTCCTAAAAGAAAGCCCCGCATCAGAGTACGGGACCTTTTCTTGGTTATTTGTTATCCTGGATGTAGCTCACTGCATTTCCAACTGTCCGGATCTTTTCAGCTTCCTCGTCCGGAATATCCAAGTCGAATGCCTCTTCAAGAGCCATAATCAATTCAACGATATCCAAAGAATCCGCATTTAGCTCTTCAAAGGAGGTCTCTGGGGTAACATTGGCTTCATCTACCCCAAGTTGTTCGACGACGATGGCTTTTACTTTATCGAAAACTCCCATGCTGCTTCTTCACCTCCTCTCACAGATCAGATTGGTTATATTTCCATACCTCCATCGACACAAAAGGTTTGACCTGTTATGTAAGATGCCTCTGGGGACACAAGGAAACGAACTGCTTTGGCAACGTCTTCAGGCTTTCCTAAGCGGCCGAGCGGGATTCCGCGCAAGACTTCACTTTGGACCCCTTCTGGTAAGGTTTCCGTCATATCTGTAATAATATACCCAGGAGCAACCACATTGACGCGAATTCCGCGGGGTGCCAGCTCCTTGGCAATGGACTTTGAAAAGCCGATAACCCCGGCTTTAGCTGCCGCATAATTGGCTTGCCCTGCGTTTCCGGAAAGACCCACTACAGAGGAAATATTAACAATAACACCTGACCGTTGTTTGAGCATTCCTTTGCTTACTGCTTTGGTGCAGAGAAAAACTCCTTTGAGATTTGTAGCCAAAACCGCATCCCAATCTGCTTCTTTCATGCGGAGCAGTAAAGAATCTCGAGTAATCCCGGCATTGTTGACCAGAATATTAATTTTCCCGTAATGGTCTAAGGTGGTTTGAATTAACCGATCAACATCATCTGCTTGACTAACATCCGCTTGAACGGCCAGACACTCCCCACCAGCTTTACGGATCAGCTCGACCGTTTCCTCTGCTTTATCGGAACGTCCTGCGTAATTAACAACAACTTTCGCACCCGCAACTGCTAATTCCAGAGCAATGGCGCGCCCGATCCCACGCCCACTCCCCGTAACAATCGCAACGCTATCATTCAGCATCATTTTAACGACTCTCCTTCAAATATGCAAGTGACTTTTTTAAAGACGCCATATCCTCGACGCGGAGAAGATTAACACCTGGGGCTATTTTTTTAATTAAACCAGTTAGGACTTTGCCGGGTCCGCACTCTACAAAGGTATCGACCCCTACGTCCAACAGATAACGAACCGATTGCTCCCATCGAACAGCACCGCTAACTTGCTCAATTAACGTGTTCACAGTACGCTCAGGCGAAATTACCTCTCTGGCGTCAATGTTCGCAATCACAGGGCAACGAGGAGTATTCCAAGACACACTCTCTAAAACCGGCTGTAGATCTGCACCAACTTTGTCCATAAGGTGTGAATGAAATGGCCCGCTCACTACGAGCGGTATTGCTCGTTTCGCCCCCAACTCTTTCGCCCTCTCTATAGCAAAAGCAAGCGCCTTAGGTTCTCCAGAAATAACCACCTGTCCCGGGCAATTATAATTCGCTGGGGCAACCACGCCTAACTCTGCAGCACTAAGGCAGGCTTCTTCCACCTGCTCAGCCGAAAGCCCCAAGATCGCAGCCATACCACCTCCACCAGCCGGAACAGCACCTTGCATGATTTCTCCACGTTTCCTAACGACCCGTAAGGCCTCAGCCAAGGTTAGACTACCCACAGCTACATGGGCAGAATACTCGCCGAGGCTGTGCCCGGCAACATAATCCGGCTCAATGCCTGCCTCACGCAGGAGCAACCCAGCCACTGCACTTACTAGTAATATTGCTGGTTGGGTGTTAGCGGTCTGTTGAAGTTCTTCTTCTGGTCCTTCCTCTAGTACAGCGATGAATTTATTCCCTAAGATCTCCAGTGCAGTCTCCCGCGCGTCGACTCCGCTAGGAGACTGAAATAGTTCCTTTCCCATTCCGACATACTGAGATCCTTGTCCTGGAAAAACAAAGGCCAGCTTACCCAAAATTTAGGCCCCCCTCTCCCCAAACCGTGCAGAAAGACGCTCATATTCTTGTTCTGCAGATTGCATGATGTCCCGAATAATATCGGCTGCAGGCTCAACACGTTTAACCGCCCCAGCGATTTGACCAGCCATAATTGAACCGTTCTCAACATCTCCGTCTACCATAGCTAATTGTAATCTTCCGACGCCCAACTTCCCGATCTCTTCAGGCGCCATCCCTTCCCGTTCATATTCATCAATTTCACGGGTAAAGTGATTATCCAAACAACGAACTGGATGACCAGTTGAACGGCCTGTAATTACAGTAGCACGGTCTTTAGCTTGAATAATTTTAGCTTTGATAAGAGGCGAGATTGTACACTCTTCTGCGCACATAAAACGTGTCCCCATCTGCACCCCTTCAGCGCCGAGGGCTAAGGCTGCTATGAGGCCTCGACCATCCACGACCCCTCCGGCAGCAATGACTGGGATTTTAACTGCGTCAACCACTTGCGGAACTAAAGGTAAGGTTCCTATCTCACCAATATGTCCACCAGACTCCATTCCTTCGGCAATTAAAGCATCTACCCCGGCCTTTTCCAACCGCTTGGCTAACGCAACAGAGGCTACCACAGGAATCACCTTGGTGCCAATTTCTTTAAGCATGGGCACATACTTACCGGGATTTCCTGCCCCTGTCGTAATCACCGGGACACGTTCCTCAATAATAACCCGCATGACTTCATCCACAAATGGAGACATCAGCATAACATTAACTCCAAATGGCTTATTGGTAACTGCTTTCACTTTATGAATTTCTTGCCGCAACCAGTCGGCTGGGGCATGTCCCGCACCAATGATGCCTAAACCGCCACCTTCCGAGACAGCGGCAGCTAATTCTCCAGTTGCAACCCATGCCATTCCGCCTTGGAAAATCGGATAATCAATCCCGATCAGTTCGCAAATTTTCGTTTTTATCATTGTTTTAATCATTCTTTTAACCCTACTTTCGTCCATTTCAACACACAAGCTCCCCAAGTAAGCCCTGTACCAAATCCAACCATAACGATGATATCCCCCTCGGCAAGGCGTCCCTCTTTAATCACTTCATCAAGGGCCACAGGAATGGATGCTGCCGACATATTACCATACTTGTCCAGGTTTACAACTACCTTTTCTGGTGAAATTCCCAGACGTTTAATCGCAGCATCGACAATCCTGATATTTGCTTGATGTGGGACTAGCAGATCCACATCTTCTTTCGTTAAACCGGCCTTCTCAAGAACCTTTAGAGAAACATCCCCCATAATCCGAATAGCAAATTTATAGACTTCTTTACCCTCCATCTGGAGAGTATGTAAGTTCTTGCCTACTGATTCCAAGCTTGCCGGACACTTTGAACCGCCCGCTGGTTGACTAAGCAACATACCGCCAGAACCGTCCGAACCTAATTCAAAACTCAAAAAGCCAAATCCTTCTTGGACCGGTTGTAAAACTGCAGCCCCCGCCCCATCACCGAAGAGAATACACGTTGAACGGTCTTCCCAGTTCAGAATTTTACTCATTGTTTCTCCGCCAATGACGAGTACGGTTTTATACATTCCCGTAGCAACAAACTGACTAGCGGTTGCCACTGTATAAATAAATCCAGTACATCCTGCTTCCAGATCAAAAGCCGCGGCATTTTTTGCCCCTAAACGCTCTGCCACGAGGCAAGCAGTCGCCGGAAATGCATAGTCAGGTGTTATCGTCGCCACGATAATGAGATCAACCTCTTCAGGGTCAATCTGAGCGTCCTCTAAAGCTCTCAAGCCCGCAAAGTAACACAATTCCGAGACAGGGGTGTCTTTCGAGGCGATATGCCGCTCCTTAATTCCAGTGCGTGTAGAGATCCATTCATCCTTTGTGTCCACAATCTTCTCTAAATCCGCATTAGTTAAAACATTTTCGGGAAGATATGATCCTGTCCCCACAATACCAACACTTCGCATAGTCACATGTCCTCTTTTCTGTTTATTAAACATCAGACTCACTTAGGAAGCTCTTCCCGAATCTGTTCAATAAAATGCGTTTGCACACATTCCTGGGCTACCCGGATGGCATTTAAAATCGCCTTCGCTTTTGAACTTCCATGACATATAATACTAATCCCATTGACCCCAAGCAAAGGGGCCCCGCCATACTCAGCATAATCCATCATCTGAGCGAACTCTTTTAAACCCGGTTTGACGGCCATTGCCCCTAGCTTACGGATCGTGGTTGAAGTAATTTTTTCCTTAATGACTTGAACAAATACCCCTGCCAGCCCTTCAGCCGTTTTAAGTAATACATTTCCCACAAAACCGTCACAAACAACCACATCAGCACGCCCATAGGGGACATCCCGTCCTTCGACATTTCCGAGAAAATTGATGGGCGCTTCTTTAAGCAACAGGTAGGCTTTCTGGGTCAGTTCATTTCCTTTCCCTTCTTCACTGCCTACATTGAGCAGACCAACGCGCGGATTTGGAATCCTCAAGATTCTTGCTGCATAAATGCTGCCCATCAGTGCATATTGGCAAAGTTGCTCTGGTGTCGCATCTAAATTAGCTCCGACATCGAGAATAAGCTTCCCTCCCTCCACAGTCGGAAGCACTGTGGCAATAGCAGGTCTTTCAATTCCCTTTATGCGCCCTAAACCGAGAAGTGCAGCAGCCATTTGTGCTCCAGTACTTCCCGCACTCACGACGGCATCCGCTTCTCCTTGCTTTACTAATCGGGTCGCAACCACTATCGTAGCATCCTTTTTCTTACGAACGGCATTGGCAGGGTGCTCGTCCATCCCGATGACCTCCGTAGCTTCAACAAACGATATGTTCTTAGGTCTCGTGCCTGTTAAGGAGGGAAGCACCCGCTCTTTTGGCCCCACCAAAATGAGATCTACTTTAGGATTCTTTTCTGCAGCCATCAGTGTCCCTTTTATAATCTCCTCCGGGGCATAATCGCCACCCATTGCATCCACAGCAATTCTCATTTATTCCATCTCCGTTTCCCGTACATCCTCAAGCCCAACAATTGCAAAAAGAACCCAGGTTCCTCGGAGCACTTCCTCCGCATCAACTTTTACCGATACTTGGACCCAATATTTACTCTGCTTACGTTTGAGCACTGTTCCTTCAGCAACAGCGATCTCACCTAACTGAACTGGTCGTAAAAATTTTAGTTCGACACTCCCCGTCAAGGCCATCGGCGCATCCACTAAGCTAATGGCTAGAGAATTAGCCTGGGCAAACAGATAATGTCCGCGAGCAACTCTCGCCTTAGTCAAGACCATGCTTTCATCAATTAGCAACTCAGAACGGGCTCTCTCTCCAATAACCAGTTCTAACAGTTTCCCGATCAATTCCTGATCATCTAAAGACTTTAATGTTGAGTAAGCTTCTTGAGCTACCACCCGGGTTCTTTCTCGAAGTTCTGGGATACCCAGTTCACCACGATCTAGACGAATGGTTGAGACACTCACTTTAAATCGCTCTGCAAGCTCTTCGTCGGTAAAGAATGGATGCTTGGAAAGTGCTTCTCCTAATACTTTACGGCGATCTACTTTACTATATCGGGCCATCTATATCACCATTTCTCACCCTACTTACAATTTCCTGATTAATATTCTCTGACTAACAATACCATGTCGCGGTTCGAGGACCTAAGTTCGCGCTCACACCTCGAACATTCCATCGGAATTACGACCTGGTCACAATTATAAACCATCGCGCTTCACTTATCAATAAATAACCCTGTCGAAGGTAGATGGAAAATGGAATAATAGCTTATAGACAATGTAGGGGCACGATACATCGTGCCCCTACATTGTGGTAAAACAAAAGAGCCCCTGTTTCAGAGCTCTTTGTTCTTGCGCGCTAAACCTTAAGATTCTACAGCAATAACTACCTTTGAATTATAATACCCACAGCTAGGGCATATATAATGAGGCATTTTCGGTTTATGGCATTGGGGGCATTCGATGTGGTTTGGTGCAGTTATTTTCCACATAGCCCGACGTTTGCGTACTCTTGATTTTGATTGGCGATGTTGCGGTACACCCATAATTACACCCCCTTTAGGTTCTCTAAAATTAATTAGTCATTGAATTGCCACTTGGCCAGTGCCGCTAACCGAGGGTCAATGTTGCTCTCCCCGCAATGACACGGAGTCTGATTTCGGTTCGCACCACAGGTCGGGCATAATCCCTGACACTCTGCTGAACAAATAAACTTCATCGGCAAAGCTAACACAATTTGTTCAAAGATTCGATCCTTGATCTCGACCTCATCTTTGTCCAAAAGAAGTGCTGTCTCAAGCTGATCTTCGGTTGCCAGTGTTCGGAAAACCCATTCGTCTTGGAAGGAGAGACTAAATGGATAAACAAACGTCTCTAGACAACGTCCACACGTAGCTTTAAGATCCGTGTGAATCGTCCCGTGAACCAACAAAGCTTTACTTGTGTTGTTTACCTGAAGTTGAACATGTACCGGTGCTTGAAACGAAAGGGCTTCTATTCCCAAATCGAAGGAAGAAAAATCTTCGACCAAATCGAAACGGGCACTTCCACCTTCCTTATTACGAACCTGGGCTACATTCACTTTCATATTATCCACCCCAATACACATCCACTATTATAGTTGGCACATTTTTCTTTGTCAAGTGAAAACTCTTTACTTAGTATATTATACTCCTAATCCACTTCTAGGATTCTTACTTCTTTTAAATGGGGGTTTCGTTTGCACAGGTAGTTTAAATACGTACTTCTTACTCTTCACGAGACCCAAATCAGAGAAAAGCTTAGAGAGCACAAAACGTCAAATCGACAAGCGAATAACAATGCAGCGTGCGCGAACACGATAGTCTCCAGTGACGATAGTCTCAGTGGAGATTATCGCCGAAAGCGCACGGCCCATAACGAATACTATCGCGCTGAGGATTAGTATCGCCGAAGGCGCTAACCCATAACGAACACTTATCGCCGTAGGATGCTAAGAAACTTCTTCTCCACCTTAGCGAGTTAATTCAAACGTATCTAAAGCAATCATCAGTTCTTCATTGGTCGGGATAACCAAAACCCGACAAGAGGCATTCGTTGCGGAAACATCCGCTTCCACACCCCGGACCTTATTTTTTTCTTCATCAATGTTTACACCTAGGTAGCTCATATTAGCGCAGATAGCTGCTCGCATGGTAAATGAGTTTTCTCCCAGTCCTGCCGTAAATATAATAGCATCTACGCCATTTAACGCTGCGGCATAAGCACCAATATATTTTTTAGCGTCATAAGCAAAAATCTCTAAGGCCAGCTTAGCACGGTAATTTCCTTCTTCTGCAGCCTTCTCGATGTCCCTAAAGTCACTGCTTACCCCTGAAACCCCAAGAACACCACATTTTTTATTTAGGAAATTATCGATTTGATCGGAATTTAGATTTTCTTTTCGCATAATATAGGTAACAATTGCTGGATCCAAATCTCCAGAGCGTGTTCCCATCAAAAGCCCTTGCAATGGAGTGAAGCCCATCGAAGTTTCAATGGATTTTCCACCTTTAATGGCGGTAATAGAGGAACCATTACCCAAATGACAGGTAATAATCTTTAGTTCTTCTGCTGGTTTTCCGAGCAGAGCGGTAGCACGCTGACTGACATATTTGTGAGATGTTCCATGGAAACCATATCTGCGAATTTTATATTTTTCGTAAAGTTCATAAGTTAATCCATAGAGATACGCATAATCAGGCATAGTTTGATGGAAAGCGGTATCAAAGACTGCTACTTGTGGAATCCCTGGCATAAGTTTCTGGCATGCTTCAATTCCTGCAATATTAGGAGGATTATGAAGTGGAGCTATCTCGATGCAGTCTTGGATGGCCTGCATAACTGCATCATCAATTAATGCAGATTTTGCAAAATTCTCTCCGCCATGTACAACTCGATGTCCAACCGCCGCAATTTCTTTTAAATCTTTAACCGCCCCGTATGTAGGGGACACCAAGGCCTTTAACACGAGCTCAATGGCAACAGTATGATTCGGGATTTCAGTTGTAATAACTTCTTTATCTCCAGAAGCCGTGCGATGTGTAAGTACAGCGCCCTCAAGACCGATGCGTTCAACTAACCCTATACCGACTGTGTCCTTTGTAGTCATGTCTATCAATTGATATTTTAGTGAAGAACTCCCACAATTTACAACAAGAATTTTCAAGTATTATGCCCCCTTATATTTTTTCTACCAATCCATGACTTTTCCACTAGCATTTAGAAGTAACTTGACCCAAATAACAAAACTAGTTTTCCACTTTTACCAGATGTAACCTTTTTGAGTTTGCTTACTCCATGAGTGTAGCACAAAATTTTAGGTGTTTTCAAGCCCCAACATGATTATTATTAAATTAATTTCAGAAAATTTCTAATATTAAGGCTTTGGTTTAAGCCTTAATTTTATAACTTGTTCAAACTGAAAAGTCCGACTTCTAGGGACCAAAATTCCTCCATATAAATTATGAAGGAAGGTGATATTTTCATGTCCACAGTTGCCCGTGCGTTGGCCTTAAGTCTCCTTGCCCTCAGCATGTTTATCTATCCTCAGGAAGTACTTAGCTCGGCAGGCGAAGGCTTGACCTTATGGTGGCGTTTTGTCCTCCCCGCTTTACTCCCCTTTTTCATCCTTTCCGAGCTCCTGATGGCGGCAGGATTTGTCCACTTTCTCGGTATTCTTCTGGAAGCGTTCATGCGTCCGCTTTTTCGTCTTCCCGGCAAGGCGGCCTTTGTTGTGGCCATGGGATACACATCAGGTTTTCCAATGGGAGCTGTGCTGACTGCGCGGCTTCGCCAAGCTGGAGAAATCACCCGTGAAGAAGGGGAACGTCTTTTAGCCTTTACTAATAACCCTAGCCCTGGATTTATGTTTGGTGCTGTAGCCTCTGGGATGTTGGGTAAACCTACGCTTGGCATCTTATTGGCCAGCTCTGTTTATCTTGCAAACATCATTGTTGGAATTCTTTTTCGTTTCTATCGCGTGACACCGGGTTCTCGGCAAGCAACCCATTTGCCTTCATTCAAAAGAGCATGGTATGAAATGAAAAACGCCCAGGCCAAAGACAACCGGGCTTTTGGACAAATTCTTGGTGATGCCATCAGACAAAGTACAACGACTGTCCTTATGGTTGCTGGTTTTATGGCCTTTTTTTCAGTGATCCTACGACTCTTAAACACCTGGCATATTACCCTGATATTAGCCACTCTTAGTCACAGTGTCATCCGTATTGTTCAGATTCCTGTTTTCCTAGCATTTTTCAATGGTCTTTTCGAAATGACGTTAGGTTGCCAGGAGACAATCCAAGCCCTTTCTTCACTTCATCAACAGGTGGCACTTATAACCCTCCTGATGGGCTGGGGGGGGCTTTCAGTATTCGCCCAAGTCGCTGGATTAATTAGCGGAACTGATTTGCGCTTTTCTTCATTTGTGGTTGCTCGGGCCCTTCAAGCAATTATTGCTCTAGGATTAAGCCAACTCTTCCTCTTAGTTGCCAAAGTGCCGACCTTTTCCTTTTTTCCGACCCAAGTTCCAAGCACATCGGCTCTCTGGTGGAATACATGGCACTTAAGCTCCCTGATCTTTGTTGGGATCATGACTATTTTTCTAATGTTCACCTTGATTCGACAATCAGTGCGCTAAAGCAACCTTGTTTTGACTCTGGCAAGTCGTACGAAAGAGAGAAGGGCGTTATTCCCCCTTCTCTCTTTCGTAGTTACCCGGCTGATCGCGTTCTTCTTTGGCTAACCCTTTTAATTGCTCGCGATTTTTACGCAATGCTTGAAGCGTTTCGTACAAACTCTGCTCTACATGCTGAAGCATTTCGTCGGCGTATTGGACAGCTCCAATTTTAACTTCATGGGCAAATGTTTGTGCCTGTCGAACAATGTCTTCTCCATAGCTCTGAGCCTGTTTAACCACTTCATTTTCTACTGCCATCTTATCGACGTAATTTTTACCTCGCTCCATGATTCTCTGGGCTTCCACTTGAGCTTCATTTAAAATCCTTTCTCGTTCTTTCAAAACCCATTTAGCATTCGTCAACTCTTCAGGCAAGGCCGCACGTACGCGATCTAATAATTCAAAGACGACTGTATCATCGACCAAAACTTTCCCCGTCATCGGGATCTTAGGCCCATGGTCTACAATTTCTTCCACTTCATTAAGTAAACTTAAGATATCACTTTCCACTTATATCCTCTCCCTCGTCATACATCCATTCTCTGTAAATACCATACCTTTGTGTCGCCATACTCGCCTGTTTTACGAATCTCAAACGGAAAAATATCACCATTTAATTCTTCGTCTTTAGCTGTTTCAGCGACGATAACGCCGAATGGTGCTAAATAAGAGTGCTCCTTAAAAGTCAAGATTGCCTTAGAAACAAGTTCCTTATGATAAGGCGGATCCAGAAAAATAAGATCAAAAACTTCAGCAGGGTATCGGTTTATATACTTAAAGGCGTCCATCAATAAAAGTTTGGCCTTTGGGCTTACCCCAACTTTTTCAAGATTTTCACATATGACCTTATGAGCGTTAAGACTCTTCTCTACCAGCACTGCTTCCCGCGAACCACGGGAAAGTGCTTCAATCGCTAGATTTCCGGTTCCAGCAAATAGATCTAATACCCGGGCATCCAAGACCTTATCCCCTAAAACATTAAAAATAGCACCCTTCACTTTATCTGAGGTCGGGCGCGTTAGCGTTCCTTCTACCGCCTTAAGTTGACGACCACGCATCTCACCTGCAATAATCCTCATAAATCCTCCATATTATATTATAGCAGAGCTTATTGAGCTTTACAGCCACCAATATAGATATTTAGAAAATACCTTCATCTATCAGTATACCATAGCGAGTGTGAATTTCTTCTCTGAATATCATGCATATCATTTTAGTTTTTGCCTATACTAGCTATGGTGCCTTTTCCTATCTGTTTTCGTTACTTTTGTTTTCCCTCTCTGTTCACTGGAGCTATAAAGCCTCAGTGACTTTTTAAGTTTTGTATAAATATATATATAAAGGAGCAGCGAAATGAAAAAATCAGAATTTTATCGCCACCTTAATGTCCAGCTTGATTTAGCGGTTGAAGCTCATCAACTCCTTCGTGGGGAAAGTGGGGAAGAAATTCCCGGCGTCCTAATGGATGAACAAGAACTCGAACATGCCAAGGTCACAATAATTACTGTCAAGACCGATGAAGGAGTTGAACAGATTGGCAAACCTAAAGGACAGTATATTACCATTGATGCTCCTGAGATTCGAAATAATGATTATGTCATTCATGAAGAAATTACCCACATTTTAGCAGATAGATTAATTGAACTGATGAATCTTAAAGAAGATGCCAGCATTTTATTAATCGGCTTAGGAAACTGGAACGCTACACCCGACGCCTTAGGTCCTCAAGTCATAAACAAAACTATGGTTACCCGTCATCTTTTTCAACTGGCTCCCCATGAATTACACGGTCAAATGCGAAAAATCAGTGCTCTTTCACCAGGCGTATTGGGAATCACCGGAATTGAAACGGCTGAAATTATTCATGGAATCGTGGAACATGTCAAGCCGGATTTGGTCATTGCAATCGACGCCCTGGCAGCTGGTTCCTTAGAACGTGTTGGCACAAGCATTCAACTCGCTGATACTGGCATTCATCCTGGTTCAGGAGTAGGAAATCGGCGCTCTGGCATCAATGAAGAAACCATAGGCTGTAAAGTAATTGCTATTGGGCTCCCTACAGTAGTTAACGCTGCCGTAATAGCTCATGATGTAGTGGAAGGTGTCTTTCAGCAGTTCGTAACTAGTCCAACATTATATAAACTTTATAAGGGCATAAAACCTGAAACGTTCAGTCAAATCATTGATGATGTGCTTTCTCCTTTTCAAGGCAACTTGATGGTTACACCCAAGGAAATCGACTCACTCATTCAAACGTCGGCCAAAATTATTGCTGGCGCTTTGGCGATTAGCCTGCATCCCGGAATTGACCGTGAAGACTATGAGCGTTATTTACAATGACAAATAGAGAAATGGGTCAAGTCGGTTTTACACCTACTTGACCCATTTCTTTACAGATTATTGTTGTGGCGAATTGGGAAAACTTTTGTGTTTCCGATTAGCAATCCCAATTTCTTGCGCGACTTCATACTTGAACTTTTCTAATTCGGGTGTCAGTTGGACCATTGTTTTTTTGGATTCAGTCAAAGCTTACACCTCCTTAGAATTATTTGTGTAAGCAGCAGACCTTCTTCGCTGCTGCATTTTATAAGATCTGTGATTCAGTCTGGTTTTATTATTGGACTATTTGAGTTCACGCATACCCGGCAAATCATCCCAGAAATTTAAGTATTCAGTTTCATTTTAAGGGCAAGAAAAATTATACCTTGTTTTCTCCCCAGCGCTTACCTAAGACCTTTTCAATAAATATCTTTGCGATAACAGGATCAAATTGGGTACCAGCATTATTTCGTATTTCTGCAAGTGCTTCTTCTTCACTCAAAGCATTTCGGTATGATCGCTCACTGGTCATGGCATCATAACTGTCTGCAAGAGCAATAATCCTAGCTATCTTGGGGATAGCTTCACCTTTCAAACCTTTTGGGTAACCCGTACCATCCCATCGTTCGTGATGTGCCAATACACAATCTGCTAATTCTAACATCTCATAAGATGAACTTAGTATTCTATAACCAATATCAGGATGCCGCTTTATTTCGTCTCGTTCCTGCTCGGTAAGTTTTCCTGGTTTATTAAGTATCCTTTCTTCAATAGCAATTTTTCCGATATCATGAAGGAGACCCACTACTTTGAGTTTGCTTATTTTAATTTGAGAAAAACCCATTGCTTTGCCGATATTCTGACATATTTCACTTACTCTTTGAGAATGTTGTTCCTCTCTTGGATTCTTTTCATGCAGGGTATTAATGATTGTGCTGATTATATTCCCCCTCATACCTTCACTTTCAATGAATTTATGTTTATACATATAGTCCTCGGCACTCTTGAGGACTTTGAGAATATCTTCATCAGTGTCTCTCTTCGTATCCCAACCAAATGAAATACTGAGACGAATAGCATTAACATATACGTTGGCATAAAGCTCCTTGATTCTTTTAACAATTTCCTCTGCTTCTTCAATTTTAGTTTTTGGCAGAAGAAGAACGAACTCGTCACCACCCCAGCGAGCAACCAAGTCCTCAGCTCTGCACGCATTTTGAATAGCGTCTGCTGCTTTTTGCAACAGTTCATCACCGGCATTATGGCCAAAAGCATCGTTGGCCAGTTTTAGCCCATTTACATCTCCTATAATTATGGAAATAGGAAGATTTCTTTCCGTGTCTAAGCGTTTAATTTCTTCTTCATAGAATCTTCGGTTATAAAGTCCTGTTAAGACATCGTGATAACTTAAGTACAGGTTTTCATTTTCTTTCTTTTTGCGGTCGGTAATATTTCTCACAATACTGAGGAGTACCCTTTTAGCTCCTATGAAAGTCCCTTGTGAACTCACTTCGACATTAATAGGCGTGCCATCTTTTAAATAATGCACTGTTTCAAAAATAATTCCTTCTTTATCTGCCGTTTCCATCTGCATAGTTATGTAGGACGCTTTGTTCAGATGCCTTAAATCAAAAATAGTCATTGCTGAAAATTCTTGAGAAGAATAACCATAGATTCTTAGCGCAGCGTCATTGGCTTCGAGAATATTTCCTTCCTTATCTAGGAATAGCATAGCATCGTTAGCTTTTTCAGCAAGAATTCGATATTTTTCTAGCCGTTCCTGCATCCTTTTTTGCTCGGTAATGTCAGTTCCTATTCCAGCAAAATATTGTTTGCCTTCGATTGTTACTGGACTGGCAGTGAAATACATCGGTATTTTCGTACCATCTTTCTTCTGCAAATTCGCCTCGGCATCCCCAAATCCATTATTGTTAGCCCTCTTAATACCTTCTATTACAGCTGTCTGACTAGCCGTATCTCCTTTATACCAGTCTAATAAACTTATGCAAGCGAGTTCTTCAGAAGAATAGCCTGTCATCTCTATGTGATTATTGTTCCATCTCACCAATTTACTACTTTCGTCATAGAGGTAAATCATGCCCGGTGCACTATTAAATATCGCATCTGTAAATACTCTTTCTTTTTGCAATTCATCTTCTGCCCGTATTTTCTCAATGATCTCTTCTTCAAGCATTGTGTTTATGTCTTGTAGCTGATTTGTCCGCTCTATAACCTTGCTTTCCAATTCTTCATTTAGTTTCTTTATTTCTTCTTCAGCTTTTAGACGTTTGGTGATTTCCTCTTCCAGCATCGCATTGGTTTCTTCAAGCTCAGCATTGGTCTCTTCTAACATCGCATTGGTTTCTTCTAACTCAGCATTGATCTCTTCAAGTTGTGTCGTTCTGCGCTTGACCCTTATTTCAAGTTCTCGGTTTAAGTTCTTAATCTCTAATTCGTCCAGCGTCTTTTTCTTTATTTCTCGAGTTAACTCAAAATTCTTTACAGAATACTTGGAGAGCTGTTGGGCATTCAGAAAAAGGAAATTACAAACATTTTCAAATTGCATCCTAGTCATGCGCTTAACCTTATTTAATTCGTCTTTATAAATATTGCGCTGTACCCCAATGACATCTGCGTAGTTTATTAAATCATCTACTTTATAATTTTCATCGAGGACTTGCCCAATCAACCAATTTGCAATATGCCGCCCCTCAACAATAATACTGGCTCCCCCATCCAACAAACCACCACTTAAGCATCTCTGGATTTTAGGTCCATCCTTTGTTGAACTTCCAATAACCGAATCTGAAATCAAGCAATTATTTAGACCTATTTCCGTTTTTCGTATTTCGTTACATAAACTACAGAAACCACTGGGTGTAGTTATTGGGGTTCCGTCAGGCTCTGTGATGAGTGAGGCAACACCCATGGCAACAGAAAATGAATCCTGAAGTTTTTGAATTTCTTTCAAATCAAAGAGCTTAGAGAACCTATATTCTGTAATTTTAGGATTTTCAGAGCAAAACGTTTCGCCCATATCCAATTACACCCTACCTTTCATTCATTTGAGATGCAGGAACTTGATGTTGCAGTAGGTCAACCCTTAAATCTTATCTGTACTGTGGTGCCAAATTGGTTACTTTCAATGCTCAACGTGGCATTGTGCCGAGTTGCAATACTATTACAAATAACCAAACCCAGGCCGGTCCCTGTATCTTTAGTTGTGAAAAATGGGATTCCTAGTTTGTCTTGGATTTCCGGGTTTATTCCAGAACCATTATCCGTAATGGATAAAACCAGAGCGTCCTCCATCATCTGGGTCCTCAGAGTGACTTTACCACCTGGTAACATTGACTCAAGAGCATTATTGACTAAGTTAAGGACCAGTTTCTTAATCTCGATGGCATCCAAAGAGATTCCTCGAGTTTCTTCAAGGAAAATTTCCACTGTTTTATCCTGGGATTTCGCTATAGTCTGAATTGTAGGAAGCAAAGAAAATAAAAGTTGATTGAGATTCCAAAATTTTAATTCCATTCCCTTTTCATTGGAAACTAAGATTAGCTCAGTTATTACTGAATTAGCACGCTCAAGATCTTGGAGCATTAAATTGCAATTTTCAGCAAACCTTATCTGATCCATTCTCTGACTAGCGGCAAGTTGAAGAAATCCGTGGACACTAGTAATAGGATTTCTAATTTCATGTGCCAGGCCAGATGCAACCTTCCCGATTGCATTGATACTCTCTGTTTTTACTAACTCTTTTTCCAAATGCTTTCGTTCAGTTATATCTCGTACAACGCTTAATAGTATTTTTTCAAGTTTGACTACAACTTGATGTGAACTTACTTCTACTGGAAAATGTTCTCCATCTTTTCTCACGTGGCAAGTTTCAAAGATTATTCCACTATTATAAGCGGCTTGCAGTTGCATGTCGATTAGGTCCATGGTTTTCTCAGCTCTGAGATCTTGAATTTTCATAGTGCATAATTCTTCATGTGTGTAACCATAAACCTTCATGGCCGCCAGATTAGCTTCTAAAATGTGACCTTTTAAATCTATAAATAGGAAGCTGTCACACGAATGTTCAAATAACATTCGGTAATTTGCAAGCCGTCGCCGCCTTTTCGCTCCTTTAAGGGCATTGGATGCTTGGGCAGCTAAATTTTCATGAACTCTGATTCGTTTTCCACTAATGCCGTTGACCTCATCGGAAAGGTTCAATAAATCGCTAGTTTCCTTCGATGTTTGAGATGCTTGGATTGACGAAAACTCATGGAACTTCAACTTATGAGTATATTCTTTTTTCCAGCTATCGAACATGAAATCGGCCGAAATATTGTGTTTTTGGTTTTTTTCCAACATAGATCCAAACCCCTTCAATGAATTTCTCAACACACTAAAAAGTGATCCCTATGTATTTTATCTGTATTAGCTTTTTTGTGTTTTTATATTATCACAAGTTAAATGACAGTTCCATATAATATTAATTCTAAATAACTGAATATTCAATATCTAGTTATTTAGTACTATTGTTTCAACATCAACCTATTTATTCCTTTAATGTTTGACAAGATATTTTCTTAATTTTTCGATCAAAAATACATTATTCCGAGTAATTACTTTAAATACTTATCGTAAGCACGAAAAAACAAGAGCGCCGAAATATTTTCCTGGCTCTTGTTTTTTCGTGCTTTCTCCCTAATGAACGCCTATTTTTTCCGGCGGGAATGTTCGCTGAACTTCCTGAAAAAGCAATTCATACTTTTCCGGATTCTGTAATACTTTCTGCGCCATCTGATATGCCTTTTCCACCAAATGCCCGTCTTGAGAAAGATCCGTAAGATTCAGTTGAGCTAAACCGTGTTGCCGCGTCCCTAAGATTTCCCCCGTTCCGCGCAGACGCATATCTTCTTCGGCAATTTTAAACCCATCTTCTGTTTGACATAGAATATCTAAACGACGACTGTTTTTGTTTCCTGACAACAAAAGACAGTAAGACTGTTCATTCCCTCGACCAACCCGCCCTCTGAGTTGGTGCAATTGGGCGAGGCCAAAACGTTCTGCCGCTTCAATGACCATAACAGAGGCATTTGGAACGTTTACTCCGACTTCAACCACGGTCGTTGCAACCAGAATATCAATTTCCCCGTCGTGAAACGCTGTCATAATCGCTTCTTTTTCGGCCCCCTTCATTCTTCCGTGCAGAAGGGCAACACGACACTTAGGAAACCTAAGCTGGAGATCTGTGGCTCTCTGGGTCGCTGAAATAAGATCAAGCGTTTCTGATTCTTCCACTAAAGGACAAACAACAAAAATCTGCCTTCCAAGATTGATTTGCTCTTCGAGAAATGTTTCCATCTTCGAGCGGGCACGTTCCGTCAATTTACGAGTAATAATAGGCTTTCGCCCAGCAGGCATCTCATTAAGTACAGAGAGCTGCAAATCGCCGTAGAGTGTCAAGGCCAGCGTCCGTGGAATTGGGGTCGCAGTGAGGACCAAAACGTGAGGATTTTCGCCTTTGCCTTGAAGAAGTGAACGCTGCCGGACACCAAAACGATGTTGTTCATCGGTAACAGCAAGTCCTAAAGCCTTAAATACCACCGTTTCTTGAATAAGGGCATGTGTTCCTACTATAACTTGTGCCCGACCATCCGCTATCTGGGCCAATGTTTCCTCCCTCACACTTTTGCCCTGACTACCCAATAAACAAACAACCGTAATTCCCAGAGGAGTAAACGCTTTTTCCAGCGCTTGAAGGTGCTGTAACGCTAAAATTTCCGTAGGAGCCATCATTGCCCCCTGGTAACCTGACCCCACCGCACGTAACAGCGCTGCCATGGCAACCGCCGTCTTACCGGATCCGACATCCCCTTGGACTAAGCGAGCCATTCCATGAGGTCGAGCGAGATCTTGAAATATTTCACTAATTACTCGTTGTTGAGCCGTTGTTAGTCGAAAGGGCAAAGCTTTATAAAACCGTCGGATCTGTTCCTCCCCTCCCGATAGCACCGGACTTTCAAGTCGCACCATACCTTGGCGAAGTCCAGCGACTGCCAATTGCAAAAAGAGAACTTCTTCCCAAACTAGGCGCTCCCTTGCTTGGGACAGACTGGTGTAATTAACCGGAAAGTGAATTTCTCGATGGGCTTGAGTCCGCCCCATCCATTCCTGTAGTTCTTCCTGGGGAATAATCTCTTGAAAACACGAATCTACTTGATCCAAAACACTATTAATTAAGTTACGTATTACTTTTGAGGATAAGCGTGCGGTTTCTGAATAAACCGGGAGAATCGTTTGCAACCCACGATCAGGGACATCTACTTGACTGACATTCTCCTTTTCAATATCTGTTGCCAACACTTCTGGTACCTGTTGCTGCCAACGCACCTTTCCCGTTACAACGACTTGAGTTCCTACTGGATATTGCTTAAGAATGTGAATTTGGTTAAACCATGTTGCCTGAAACAAGCGCCCTTGCTGCTGAATACTTAATTTAACCACTTTCAATTTTCCATTCATTACCTGACCTGCCACGACTTCTCCGGCAATTGTTGCCGTTTCTCCATCTTTTAACTCCGCAATTAAGCGCTTGCGGCGATCTTCATACCTGCGGGGATAATAAAGGAGCAAATCAAATACGTTATGAATCCCTAGCTTTTCAAGTTGCTTGGCTCTTTCTGGACCAACCCCTCTTAAGTATTGTAAGGGCCTCGATCGCTCGGAAACAGTATTTAACCTTTTCGACACCCCTTTTATGAGTATTTCTTGCCTGTCTTTTTCCTGAATTAGATGATCTTTATGTATCTCTTTGTTTTCTTGGGCTTCTTCGGCTCCTCGATTTTCATTTACTCCTCCATTATTTGTGTTTTTCCGTTTATCCGATATCTCCTGTTTCTCAGGTATACTCAAATCCTCGATTAGGGGTACACTTTGCGGCAAACAATCGGCAGCTTCAGACGTCACTTCTTGCATAAACCGGCGCAGTTCCGAAAAGGCTTCTCTTCGTCGCAGCGGACTCCATGTTGAATAATTCTGAGCCAATTGTCTCAAAAGCTCCATATCATTACCAGGAAATAGCTGTTCAAGTCTGGGAAGGATTCCTCGTAAGAAACTGTTAAATCCCCCCAAGACTCCAGTATTCGTAAATCCTTGCTTTTCTTCTGCTAACAGAGCTCTCCGGAAATTATTCAAAACGAGTTGCATCTGAGTAAGCTTCATAAAAAATCAGCCTGAATTCGTCGTCCCGTCGGCGTCACTGCAAGGCCACCTTGCGCAGTTTCTTTTAAAGCACAAGGCATTTGTTTACCTATTAAACCCATAGTATCGATAACCTCATCAATCGGAATTGCACTCTTCACTCCTGAAAGAGCCATCTCAGCAGCTACCAAAGCGATCGAGGCTCCCGTTGCATTTCGTTTGACACAGGGAACCTCCACCAGCCCTGCCACAGGGTCACAGACTAAACCCAGCATCGATTTCATAGCAATGGCTGCAGCGTCCGCCGTCTGGCTAGGCGAGCCTCCGGCTAATTCCACTGCCGCCGCCGCAGCCATTGCCGCTGCAGATCCTATTTCGGCCTGACATCCACTCTCAGCGCCAGAAACACTCGCTCGTTCTGCAATGATCATTCCTAATCCTGCAGCAGTAAATAGAGCAAGTACAAGATCATGCTCTACTACTTCAAGAGCCTTCTCAACCGTCAAAAGAACAGCAGGAAGTACCCCACAGGAACCCGCGGTCGGTGCAGCAACAATTTTCCCCATACAAGCGTTAACTTCGGCCACTGCCAAAGCTCTGGCAATTGCACTACTCATTAGCCCGCCGGTCAGGCTCTCCCCCTTTTTCCACCTGGCCTCGACTTTCGCTGCATCTCCCCCTACCAAACCAGATAAAGAACGACGCTCGCCGCTAAGACCTGCTTCAACGGATTCTCGCATAACCCTTAAGTTCTTGCTCATACGCTGAAAAAGAGCTTGCTCCGATTGTTCTAATTCTTCCATCTGGTTTTGGCATACGACTTGACTTATTTTAACTCCTCTAGCTTCAGCCTCGATGACCCAGTCTTCGTAGGCACGCATAATTAACTCCTCCTATTCCAACGGCTCAATAGCTAAGGCCTGATAGATCCTGGGTAGTTTCCGCAATAAACCAAGAACTGAATCGTCAATTAACTGATCCGTTTCCAAAACCATTAAGGCTTGCGCTCCCTTCTTTTCGCGGGATACCCACATATGCGCAATGTTGATCTGGGCAGTCGCCAGGAGGAGCGTCACTTGGGCCACGACCCCTGGCAGATCCTGATGCAGGATAACTAAGGTGGGATAGTCTCCCCTGATCTCCACCTGAAAATCATTGATCTCTCGAATGACAATTGTTCCTCCCCCGATAGACGACCCAAGAACCTGAACATTACACCCATTCTTACCTAATAAATTAAATTTCACACTGTTCGGATGGATATCTCCCAGGTCCGCTGTTTCAAAAACAAAACCCAGACCACGTTCCTTAGCAATCTCGGGGGCCTCTGAAATTCGTTCGTCATCCGGGGCCATGCCTAAAAGCCCCGCAACTAACGCTAAGTTTGTCCCATGCCCCTTCCCAGTTGTTGCAAAAGAGCCATGCAAAATAATTGTTCCTCTGATAGGTTCTTCGCCCAATATCTTTCTGGCCATGGCACCCAAACGAACCGCACCGGCGGTGTGTGAACTAGACGGACCAACCATGATCGGTCCAAGAAGATCAAAGACATTGCCCTTACCCACGATATACCCCCCTATATAAAAAAACCCCCGGAAAAATTTCCGGAGGATAACCTATTCTACACCAAAAATATAATAATAGAGCGGTTGCCTACCCGGATGAACCTCTACTTCAACACTCGGTTTAACCTCACCAAGCCAATTTTCAAGTTGTTCAACCTCTTCTTCTTTTGTTTCTTCACCATAGAAGATGGTAACCAAATCATGCGTTTGCCAATCCATTTCCTCCAATGTTGCCTTTGCAACTTCAAATAGTGTTTGGCCTGAAGTGACAATCGTATCTTCTACCAACCCCAAGATATCTCCCTCAGATATCTTTAAAGTCCCATACTGGGAATCGCGAACTGCATAAGTCACCTCTCCAGAATAAACGGCACTCAGGCCTCTGCTCATAGTTTGGATGTTCGCCTCCACATCCCCTTCTGAATTAAAATTCAGTAGAGCAGAAATCCCTTGAGGAATCGATTTGCTGGATATCACATAGACTTCACGATCTTGTACAACCTCTTTAACTTGACTGGCAGCCATCACGATATTTCCATTATTGGGTAAAATAAAAATTTGACGCGCTGGAACTTTACGAACAGCTTCCGCCAGGTCTTCTGTACTGGGATTCATAGTTTGACCGCCATACACTACTTCATCTGCACCCAAGCTAGTAAATACATCCGCAATTCCTTGTCCCATTGCAACAACAACGATACCATAATCTTTCAGCATTTGACCTGCATTGTTAACATTCATCGGCCCTTGTAGTGAATCGTTTGATTCGGTTTTCATCGCGTGAGCCATATTTTCATTTTGCTCAAGCATGTTATGAATTTGAACTTCATGGAGCGAACCCCACTGGATAGCATAATCTAAAATTTTACCGGGATTTCTAACGTGCACATGAATTTTTACCACTTCAGGTGTCCCGACAACCAACAAACTCTCTCCGCGGTCGTTTAAATCCTGTCGCATCTGCTCAACGCGCAAATCAGTTCCCTTAACTAAAAATTCAGTGCAATAGGGATAGTCCAGATTTTCAATTTGCTCGAATTTCCGTTGAATTTCAGTGTGTCTGTGCTCAAACGAAGTCGGCTTTTCTCCCACTTCGACTAGCGTATTAGGATTGATTGCTTCTCCAGTTAAAACAGTGATCCAACCACTTAATATGATCAGGAAACCCTGTCCCCCAGCATCTACAACACCCGCCTGTTTCAAGGCTGGCAACAAATCCGGGGTTTTTGAGAGGGCCTCTAAGCCTTTGCGTTGACCTTCGAGGAGGGTATCGAGAAGTGATCCTCCCCCCTTGGCTCTAGTCAACGCACCCCGAGCTGTTTCTCTTGAAACCGTCAGGATTGTACCCTCAACAGGTTTCATAACCGCTTTGTACGCAGTATCAACACCTGCTTGCAAAGCCTGCGCCACTTGAAGAGGGTTTGCCATTTGCAATCCTTCAAAACCCTTGGCAATTCCCCGTAAGAGCTGAGAAAGAATAACCCCTGAATTTCCGCGAGCTCCCATTAGGGAGCCCATCGAAGCTGCACTTGCCACTTCACTGATTGAAAGGTTGGATACTCTCTCTGAATCCCTAACTGCCGATTGAATGGTCAAAAACATGTTCGTTCCTGTATCACCATCGGGCACTGGAAAAACGTTTAGAGCATCAACCGCTTGCTTTTTTTGTTCCAAGGCCTGCGCACCAGCCACCATCATTTGTTTCCATAGTACTCCATTGAGAACACTAATTGTGTCTGCCCCTGGTCTCAAAACCATATCCCCCTAATCTTTTTACACTACTCTAAAATGCGAACATCTTGAACATTCACATTTACTTGGGACACGGTTAATCCTGTAAGCTTCTCTGTAGTATAACGGACGCGCTCCATTACATTGGCGGCAACTTCAGAAATTTTAACACCATATCCAACAACGATATACAGGTCAATAATGACCTCGTTGTCTTGAATCGAAACCACAACACCACGGCCTAAATTTTCCCGCCCAAGTAAATCTACAAATCCATCCGTGATTTTGCGCGAAGCCATACCTACCAAGCCATAACATTCAACTGCCGTAGCACCAGCAATTGTCGATATGACTTCTTCAGAAATATCAATCTTTCCTAAGCTATTTATAATTTCTTTTCCCATTAAAAAGAAACCTCCCCTTTCGGTATCACCCACACTGACCCTATTCTATCAATTATAAAGAAAATGTTCAAATAGGTCTTCCCCCCGCATCGAGAAATTCATGAAGTACACCTTGCCAACACGCAAGACTTTTGATAGAATATATAAGTGTCATTTCGGTTGCAAAGGAGGATTTAGAGCATGGCTAATGTTTGTGCGATATGCGCCAAAGGAGTAGTCACTGGATTTCAAGTCAGCCACTCACATATACGAACAAAACGAACTTGGAAACCAAACTTGCAACGCGTTCATGCAATTGTGAACGGGGCTCCCGCCCGGATCAAAGTTTGCACCAGATGCTTACGTTCCGGCAAAGTTCAGCGCGCTAGCTAATGAATCAAAAGTTCGACATCTGTCGGACTTTTTTCATTTCCCCCACATTTCTAGTCCTAAAATCACACTTTTATTCGTTCCCAGCCCGGAGGGTGTGATTTTGCAGAGCGAACCCTTTAGGCAGAGTCGCGTTTAACCATGCTTAGATTATTCGGCGTCAGAACGGCATGGGTTTACATCCAGAACAGCCCAGAGGTTTGCTGTTCTCGCCGAGTAATCAAGCAGGGTAGCGACGGCGCCGTGGGTGAGCGGAGCAATATCACGCCCTCTCCCAAATCTGTTGAAGTTCGTCCTTATTAAATAAATAATTTTCATTGCAAAAATGGCAAACCAGCTCAGCTTTCCCATCTGAGATTAGGTTTGCTATTTCTTTTTCACCTAAAGAAACCAACGTATCACTTAGACGAGCCTTTGAGCAAGTACAAGAAAATCCAACTGCTCGGCGTTCCAAAACATGATAAGGGAGTTCTCCCATCAAATGATCTAGTAATTCTTCCATACCTAGGCTCTGAGCTACTAGTTCACTAATTCCTACCTGTAACTGCTCGAGCAGCCTTTCAATTGCTTGGATATCCTCCTCAGTCGCTCCTGGCAACGGTTGGATCAAAAACCCTGCCGCCCCAGCAACATGATAATCTTTTTCCACCAACACCCCGAGAAGCATAGCTGAAGGTATCTGTTCCGATGTCAACAAATAATGCACAAGATCCTCTGCAATTTCGCCGCTAACCAACGGAACCATTCCTGTATAGACTTCACCATTCTGTAAACTTCGACTGACAGCCAACTCGCCATGTCCGACCGCCGTTGCCACATCAAGTTTCCCCGTAGCCTTTAACGGCAAATCCACCCTAGGTTCCCTAACATAACCCCGAACGTTACCCTGCGCATTTCCCACGGCAACAACCCCCTCTAAAGGACCGTCTCCTAATAACCGCAAGGTAATACTCTCTTCTCCCTTGAGAGAGCTAGCCAAAATAAGTGCTCCAGTCATCAAGCGGCCTAACGCCGCCGTAGCAACTGGTGACATCCCGTGGCGCCTGCGAGCCTCTTCAACGGTATCCGTCGTCCTTACCGCGACCCAACGAGCCTTCCCCTCCAGCATCGTTCCAATCCAAAGTTCATCATGTTGCATAATCGTCTTCCTTTTATCATCATCATATATTTATTATCGTCCCCAGCCTAAGTCGTTTCCTGCTCAAATTGGTACTCAACTCCAGGAGGGTGTTAATTTGCGGAGAGAACCCATTCAGCAGAGTCGCGTCAATCACGCTTATATTACGAAGCGCGCTGCGTGGCAGCGGGACTTGTCCATGACTCAAACAGGACGTTTGAGGTTAGAGCACCGCCATGGATGGCGAGGTGCCGTGATGGACTGATGTCGCGGTGCCAAGGATGGCAAAGAGCGACACACATGCAGAACAACCCAGAGGTTTGCCACGCTCGCTTCGTAATCAGCGTGATAGCGACGGCGCTGTGGGTGAACGGAGCAATTTAACACCCTTCCCAGCTTAGAATTTATTTGGGCAAAACGACGAGCACCCAACCCTCGTGAACCTGTATCACAGCCTCCTCTGCGAGGAAAACATTACTCACGCCACGCGGAGAGGCCTGATATAAAACATCATGCCCAAGCGGATAGCATAACCCCTCAGTCGTGACAATCGCCTTCTCCGACAAAGTAATCAAGGAGATTTCCCGCCCAAGTGCCCCCCTTATCAGTTCACGACCTTGAAGAATCCACATCTCATGTTCAGGATCGACCAAGCGAATTCGGTACCCCTTCTTAGCGTAAGCGAGCATAAGCGCTACGTTTCCCAAGAAATGATCAATTCGTTTTCCTGTCGCCCCATACAACCAAATATCCGTTTGACCAACAAAACGGGCCTGCTCCTCAGCACGTTTTAGCGCTAATTCAAGATCCGTTTCATCCTTTTCGCGAGGGTAACGTTCAATCTCGCACCCTGCATTTGCACATTGCTTTAAATTCTCCGGTAAAATTGAATCTAGATCCCCAATAAGAAGGTTAGGCCTACATCCAGAGAGAACCGCATAGTTCGCCCCTCCATCTGCACATATCAAAAAATCAACATCACTGAGGACCTGTTGCCCCCAAGCTAAATCCCATGCACCATTGGCTAATACTGCAATTTTCATAACTTGCCCTTCATATCCTAAGACTAGATGTTTAGCATTAGCTAGACGAATCTACAGACTTCGCTGCTTGAAGAAGCTTTTCCACTGCTTGGTTTGGTTCAGGCTGAGCAAAAACAGCAGCCCCGGCAACTAAAATATGAGCTCCGGCCTTCGTAACCACCGGTGCCGTTTCTAGATTAATTCCCCCATCCACTTCAATAAGACAAGCGGACCCTGTCTGTTCAAGATGGCTGTGAAGGACCTTAATCTTTGGAATAACATTTGGTATAAATTTTTGGCCCCCAAATCCGGGGTTGACGGTCATCAACAGCACCATATCTAAGTCTTCCAGAATATATTTAATACCATCCAACGGCGTCGCGGGATTGAGAGCAATTCCAGCAGTCATCCCCTGCTCTTTGATCTGTTGAATCACACGGTGCACATGGAGAGTCGTCTCTAAATGAAATGTGAGATGATCAGCACCAGCAGCGGCAAAATCAGCAATGAAACGCTCCGGTTCTTCAACCATCAGATGAACATCAAAACGCATACGTGAATGAGCCCTTAGAGATTTAACCAAAGCCGGACCAAACGTTAGATTAGGGACAAAGTGCCCATCCATAACATCAATATGTAAGACTTCCGCGCCAGCATCCTCAACTAAACGCACCTGTTCTCCTAAACGAGAAAAATCGGCAGACAAAATAGAAGGGGCAATTTGAATCACATTAATATCTCCTCTCAGCTTCAATTACTTCTTGTAAAAATATTAGGTAGTGTTCATAACGACCAGCCGAAATTTCTCCGTTTTCTAAGGCTGCTTTAATAGCACAGTTAGGTTCTTTATCATGAAGGCAACTGTTGAAACGACAACTGCTGCGGCGGTCGATAAATTCCGGAAAACAGCCTGCTAACTCCGCGCGTTTCATAGGAGGCAAGAAAAGGGAAGAGAATCCTGGTGTGTCCGCCACCAGCCCACCAGCACAGACCATTAATTCCACATGACGTGTGGTGTGGCGGCCTCGCTTAGACTTTAAGCTAATTTCCCCTGTCTTGAGTTTTTTTCCGGGAGATAAGGCATTAAAGAGACTAGATTTTCCAGCACCAGAAGGCCCTGCTAGCACACTAACCTTGTCCACCAACTGGGCTCTTACTTCCTCAATTCCCTGACCTGTTTCATTTGAGACTTCGAACACAGTATATCCTATTTGGCGGTATACATCCGTAATTGACGGTTCCTCGGCACCAGTAGTTAAGGCGGCTTCATATTTATCTAATTTGGTAAAAACTATAATAGGCTCAATACCAGCTTCCGTCACCTGGATCAACAAGCGATCCAGAAGATTAAGATCCGGCTTAGGAGACGTCATGGCAAAAACCAAAAGAGCCTGATCTACATTAGCAATCACAGGCCGGCTCAAAGCGTTGCGCCGCGGCTCTACTGCTTCAATCGTCGCCTTGTCCCCCTCTTCCGGTAAAATTCTCACTCGGTCTCCCGGCAAAAAGTCTTGGTCCTTAACACGAAAGCGACCGCGCAGGGAACACTCCCATACTCGGTCCTCCGCAAAGACATAATAAAATCCACTATATCCTTTAAGTAAGACTCCTACGATCATATATACTCCTTACTTACCATCTTGTAGGTGATGATCATTTTAGTTTAATACTTAACGTTGAGCGAGAGTTACATTGGCTTCACTTCCATAGGCAACAGGTCCAGGGCCACGCGAAACAATCATCGTAACTGTATCACCCTGTTTAACGGCTTCTCCCGGATTGGGAGTTGTACTCATCACGACGCCTGTCGGGAAAGTCGTAGAATCCTGGGTTTCCGCTCGAACAACCAATTTATTATCATCACTAAGTATTTTAGTAGCGTCAGCGGATGTCTTACCAATCACATTTGGCATATAGATCGGAATCAGCTCCGGTCCTTCACTTATAGTTAACTTAATAGGACCGTCTTTCGGCCATGTAGCATCTGCTGCAGGATCTTGTCCGGAAACATAATCTTTAGGTACAATCGAACTAGGTTTGGAGTCGTAATCTATGTTTGCAGTAAATCCAGCCTTAGCAATAAGGTTCGCCGCATCGAGCTTAGACATTTGCCCAGTAGAAACATTAGGAAATATCGCCACATCCGGGCCTTTGCTGACCACAATTTTTATTGCTCTGTCAACCTTAACTGTTGCGTCCCCTTTAGGATCCTGATCAACAATACGATCTTTCTCGACGTCATCATTATACTCATAATCAACATCCGGACTGAGCTTTAGGTTGGCTTGTGCTAAAAAGTCCTGTGCTATAGGTACTGTCTTGCCGATTACATCAGGAACCTTGGTTGTTTCTACCCTAATATAACTCCATCCCATCCATCCAATAAGCAAGAGAAATGCTAAGATAAGTCCACTCATAATCCAACTCAAACGTTTCATTTTTTTGAGTTTAGTGAGTGGAGAGTCTTTCAATACAGGGTTTTTCTCCATTGAATTTTTCACCGTGATCGGCGCCAGAACTTTGCCCATCCCTTTATGCGTCTGAGTCGCTTCCGGGTCATCTGTCGGAGAGGTTTCCATTTGCGTAATTGGCCGACCAGCTTGGATATGTTTCAGATCTTCCAGCAGATCTTTGGCCGACAGATATCGTTGTTCAGGCGACTTAGCGATTGCTCGCATAATAACAGCTTCGAATTCCCTTTCGATCCGCGGATTTATCTTACTTGGTAAGACCGGCTGCTCCTGAAGATGCTTAAGCGCAATAGTAATCGGCGTTTCACCGTCATAGGGGACTTTACCAGTAATCAATTCGTAGAGAATAATCCCCAATGAGTAAATGTCTGATTGCTCATTACTTTGCAGACCCTTTGCTTGTTCAGGGGATAAATAGTGAACCGAACCTATGATATCCCCCGTATGAGTTACCGTTGCCGAAGATACTGCCCGAGCAATCCCGAAGTCTGTGACCTTAGCATGCCCATCTACCGTCACTAAGATGTTGTGTGGCTTAATATCTCGATGAATAATATGGTGCTCATGGGCATTTTTAATGGCTTCTATAATTTGCAGCCCCAAGTTAATGGATTGATCTGTAGACAGAGGGGCATACTCGCGGATGATTTCTTTGAGATTACGACCTTCTACATATTCCATGACAATATACTCAGTATCACCATCTTTGCCCACATCATAAACTGAGACGATATTGGGATGGGATAAACTCGCTGCAGATTGGGCTTCCCTCCGAAAACGGCGAATAAAGTCTTCATCTGTGACAAACTGCTCCCGGAGCACCTTGATCGTCACAACACGGTTAAGGAGAATATCCTTGGCCTTATAAACAATTGCCATACCACCAGCACCGATTCGCTCCAAGACTTCGTATCGTCCCCCGAAGATTTTACTCACTATTTTTCACCTACTTTCTGGCTCAAAGCTTCTTGAATAATTTGTCGGGCAATCGGAGCAGCCGCCCCTCCTCCGGTTCCACCATGTTCCACGAGAACGGCTACCGCAATCTGTGGAGCTTCAGCGGGTGCAAAGGCAATATACCAGGCATGAGTCAAGACGTTTCCTCCTGGTTCTGCTGAACCTGTTTTCGCTGCAACTTGAACATTGGGTAATGCCCCTGGAGCAGCCGTCCCATCGGTCACGGCGGTTACCATTGCACTTGTGATTTTATCTGCTTCTTCTTTAGTTAGGGCAGTCAGCCAAGGCTGTGGTTTCTGTTCATAGACAACCGTCTGGGCGGGGTCTAAGACACGTTCCACGAGATGTGGAGCCATAATGACCCCATGGTTGGCGATACCAGCCGTTATCAACGCCATATGAAATGGTGAGACTAGAACCTCGCCTTGACCAAAAGCACTGGCAGCCAGAAGATTTGTTGTCAAATTCTCAGGAATTTTCTCGGCCTTAGTAATTGAGCTTGTTGGGACATTAAGTTCAAAGGGGATTTTCTGTCCAAAACCGAAACCTTTAACCGCGGTAAGAAAATTTTTATCTCCTGCCTGTACCCCAAACGTCGCAAAGTATGCGTTACAGGAATCAGCTAAAGCCATATTATAGTTAACCCAGCCAAATGCCCTACCGTTTTGTTCGTTAATGACTTGTCCATTAATAATTGCCGAACCTGTACTATCATAAAGATCCGTCGTATTTATCCCACCTCGGAACAAGGCGGCAGACGTGACCACCTTCATGATTGACCCCGGCGGGAAAAGAGAAAAAGCATGATTTTCAAGTGGCCTATCCTGCGTGCGACTAATGATGTCTTTCCAGTCCTGTTCTAGGTTTGTGGGGTCGAAACTAGGTTGACTCACCAACGCCAACACTTCTCCTGTCCGAGGATCGATGGCTACAGCAGCCCCCATTTTCCCTTTGAGCGCGTTATAAGCGATGCTTTGTAAACGTGAATCCAAGGTGAGCACCACATCATCCCCTTGACGAGGAAGTGCAAAGAGCTGTTGAACTGCTTGAGTAGTTGTTGCATCTTTAATTCCCAGCAACCAATCTGCCGAGTTGCCTTCAAGGCCGGAAGCACCAAGTTGCACAGTAGAATAGCCGATTAACGGCTCAAACATTTCTCCTTGCGGGTACTCACGTACCTTCTTATCCTTAGAAACTTTAGTTTGTGCTATAATTTCGCCGTTACGATCAAAAATTCCTCCCCGAGTTACACGGCTTTCCATAAGAATTAAGCGGCGATTAGCGTTGTTCTTTAACAGAGTATCTGCCTGAACAACCTGCCAATAAACTAAACCGAGACTTAGAATGAAAAAGCTAAAGGCCATACCAAGTGCTACTCGACGTACCCCTCGCATTATGTTGCATACTCCCTTCCCTTATTCTTGGTGCTGCGATAACTTACCGCAGTGGCATTTGAGATATTCAACAACACCCCTAGCAAGATAAAGTGAACAATGAGAGAACTTCCACCATAACTTACCCAGGGAAGTGGTATGCCCGTTAAAGGAAGTAGTTTAGTGACCCCAGCCAGAATAATTAAGGTTTCTGTTCCTAGGAGAATTCCAATTCCAGCGGCTAAGATTTGCCCAAACCGATCTTTGGCTCTCAAGCTTACCGCAAAGGCTCTCATGACAACAATGAGAAAGAGGACTAATACGGCCATGGCTCCTGCAAAGCCAAGTTCTTCAGCGATAACTGAAAAGATAAAGTCAGTGCTGGCCGCAGGGACAGTTGATGCTCCGATTCCGTTGCCTAATCCAGTCCCCAAGATTTTTCCTCCCCCAATAGCAAACAGAGATTGGGCAATTTGGTAGCCTCCACCGGTAGGATCTTGCCAAGGATTCATCCACACCATAACCCGGACTCGTACGTGCCTAAAGAGCATATAGCCTAAAGTTCCTGTCAGCAGAAAAATCGGTAGGGATATTCCCAAATAAAGAGACCTTTCCGTCACCACATAAAGCATGAGCACAAAGAGCATATAAAACACCAATGCCGTCCCCAAGCTCTTTTGGGCAGCTAGAATTCCAAGCACAAAAGCTACCATGATTATAAATGGACCTAAAGTCCGCGAGTCAGGTAATGAGAATCTACCCCATTGTACAGTTCCTACCCGCAACAATTCTTCATTCTCTTCCAAGTAGGTTGCCATGAATAAAAGCAAGGCTAGTTTAACAAATTCCTCCGGTTCAATTCCAATTCCCCCCAGGTGAAGCCAACTTTTAGCTCCACCAGCCGCGGAACCAAACAGCAGAGTCACCAACAACAAGCCAACTGCTAATAGCCCCCAGAGGTATCTAAACTTTCCTAACTGTCGATAATCTCGGATCATCCATAAAACCGCGTAGAAGAGTAGAAGCCCAATATTAGCCCACCAAAATTGACGCAATGCGATTTCCGGACTAATTCGAACCACAAATACAAGCCCCAAGGCCATAATGGCTTGAACCGCAGGCAGAATATAGGGATCTCCTTGGTAATGGAAAACTTGCTCCATCAAGCTCCCCATCAGAACTATGGCAGTAAAAACTAACGCTTGCCAGAGAAGCTGGTTTTTCACGCCTCCCCATTTAAGCAGGCCAAGCCCTATCCACATCATTCCTAAAATTAAACTGCGCGAGGTTAAACGTTGAATCATCAGCTTACTCCAAAATACAGCACAAGGCTGTGAAATTATCCGGCGCACCTCGTTCTAAGGTAAGCTTACGCAATCTCTCAAATCTTTCTTCCCAGGAGCCCGCTTCGAGAAATGCTTCGGCAAGTTCTTGATTACTGATCATATTGGAAAACCCGTCAGTGCACAAAAGGAAAACATCGCCTATCTGCAAACTCATACTCCTGCAATCCAGTTCAATCTCAGGTTCCGCTCCTACTGCGCGCATCAGCACATGCCGTTGAGGATGTTTTTCAGCTTCTTCTTGGGAGATCTGTCCTAACCGCACAAGTTCACCAACCAACGAATGGTCTGTTGTTAAGGAAGTTAACACCTCATCGCGCCATAAATAAGCGCGACTGTCGCCAACATGAGCAATAACGACTGTCTTGCTGCGCACCAGCAAAACTGTCAGAGTCGTTCCCATCCCAGCATTTTCCGGCTCAGTTGTTGAAGATTCATAAACGACACGATTCGCTTGAACAAAGGCCTCAGTCAACTCGCTTTCTAGCGCCTGGTCCTCGAACTCAACAAAACGAGGTGCCCTTTTTTCCAACTCTTGCAAAGCGGTCGAAGAGGCCACTTCTCCCGCACGGTGCCCCCCCATGCCATCGGCCACAGCATATAGGCCTTGTGCAGGCGACACCAAAAAAGAATCTTCATTATTTTTTCGAATACACCCTTTTTCACTAAAGCTTAGTACTCTCATTTTGCCACCTCGAGTATTGGAATGTAATACTTCCAATTTTCACATAATCTCCTGCAACCAATTGAACTGGAGAATGAATTTGCTCTCCATTAACCCAGGTTCCATTCGTACTTCCTAGGTCTTCCACAATGGTTTGTCCTTTTTGCAACCTAAAAACAGCATGGTCAATAGAAGCAAAATGATCCGGTAAAACAATGTCATTGTGCTTGCCACGCCCTAAACGCAACCCTTTGCCATCCACACGGAAAACACTCCCTCGAGAAAGCCCTTCTGCCCCGGTCAGTACCTCTAGCCGTCCATATTCATTAAGCGGACGTTGAAAAATCCCCTTCATTTGGAGATCAGCCATCAGTGCTGTAAAGATGCGGAATATAAAAAGATAGATAAGGGCGACAAAAGCCAGCCGTCCAATGACAAATACTAATTGCATACAACCCTCCTAGCCGGAAATCGGAAGTCGGAAGTCGGAAGCCAGAAGTCAGCGACTTAAACTCACAAACTCCCAGTTTAAATTCACGCCCCCCGAGGTGATCTTTGTATGACCAGTACACTTTGTCCGATTTGAATACGGTCCCCAGGAGCTGCCAACTGATGCTTAATTCTTTGTCCATTCACAAGTGAACCATTTGTGCTTCCCAAATCATCCAACCACCAACCATTCTCTCCAGGCGAAATCTTAAGATGCCGCCGCGAAACCTCAGGATCATGAAGTACCAACTCACATTGCCCATGGCGACCAATGAAAACTTCCGTATCCTTCAGCGCAAATGATTGACCAATATCGGGTCCTTCTATCACTTCGAGAAAGTACTCTGAATTCCTTCCTTTTCGACCCTGATCCAATAAGTTTGGCTTGAAACTCTCTTTAAAAATGGTTGTACTTTCGCGCCAATCAAGTTCTTCCTCGGCGTCTTTTTCTCTTTCTTCTTCATCTCCCCAATCTACGTCAATCGAGTCATCAAAATCTACTTCAATAACCATTTCTCGAGGATTAACAGTTTCATCTGAATGCAGCTCGATCGCCGGTTTAGATAAAAACGTATACCCATTTCTAGCCGCTTCAGCAAATAAATATTTGGAGAGTTCGATGAGAAACACATCCCCAAAACTAGCCAATGACCCCCAGTCACTGGAATGAAGATAAACTCGGTAGATGTTCGGTACATATACTTGTGAAATGCTGACCTGCTTATTCTTAAGCATCGCCTTCACAAGTTCTTTGGCAATTTCTACTGGTTGAAGGCGGGCAGCACCTTTTTTGAAAGCTCCGGTAAATAGATATTCGGCCATCCCTTCAAATCGGGCCAATAGGCTCATTTTAACTCCCCCTCCCACTGTCGACGAAGTTGACCGCAAGCTGCGTCAATATCCACACCCCGTTCCTCACGTGACGAAACAGAAATTCCAGCGTCTTCTAACACCTGGGCAAACCTTCTCATAAGCTCCGGATCGGGGCGCTCCATTCCGGTCCCTGCCACAGGATTAACCGGAATCAAATTTACATGTCCTAGCTGTCCTCTTAGTAATCTGGCCAGCGCCTGAGCTTCTTCCCGTTTTGCATTTTCAGCCGTCAAGGCGACCTCAAAGGTAATCCGTCGATGCGTAATTTGGGTATACTCTTGGCAGGCCTCCATAAGCTGGGCCAGTGGATAACGCCGATTCATAGGAATCAAATCATTTCTGACTTTATCCTGCGCTGCATGAAGAGATACTGCCAGACCCACTTGAGGATTATCTTTAGCCAGTTGAATAATCCGAGGCACAACTCCACTGGTTGAAATCGTCATCCGCCGCATGCCAATATTTAGCCCCTGTCCATGATTCAAAAGTAGGATCGCCTGAAGAACCTGATCATAATTGAGAAGGGGTTCCCCCATACCCATAAAGACAATGTTAGTCACCTGAAATTCCGGGTCTTCCTGACGAACAAAATGGGTAATATCCAAGACTTGACCCACAATCTCAGCAACAGTTAAGTTTCTCCGAAACCCTTCCAACCCAGTAGCACAAAATGCGCAACCTACGGCGCATCCCACTTGAGTAGAGACACATACCGTATGCCTATCACGTGAGCTAGTCCTTGCATAGTCCATTAAGACACACTCGATCGTCTCCCCATCTTCAAGTCGAAATAAATACTTCCGCGTGCCGTCTTCTGAACGTTGTTCACGCACTCGTTCCAAAGGATACAAATGCAAGTGAGATCTTAAAGCTTGTCGGTCACCCTTCCCTATGTTATTCATTTCATCCCAGGTGCGTACTGCTTTCTGTTGCACCCATTGGAACAATTGAATCGCCCGAAACCGTTTTAAACCGATCTCTTGACAGATCCGTATCAGCTCATCTTCGGAACATCCGCGCAAATCAATTACCATATTATTTATTATTCACCCAATTCACTCCAGTTAAACTTCCTATTAAAGAAAAGTATATCAACATCAGTTTATGCTTTCTAACTAGTGCGCCGGAATTTCGCCAAGAAAAATCCGTCCATTCCATGGCGATGTGGTAGAAGTTGCAGCATTCCTTTACTAGCTTGTTGAATTTCTCTTGAATCTTGTAAAGTAAAGGGCAAGTTCTCCACTAGGTTGACTGGCTCAAATTCCGGATGCTCTGAGCGAAATTTCTTGACCAGTTCAAAATTTTCTTCTGGTTCGATTGTGCAGGTTGAGTAAATCAAATCCCCCCCGACTGCAACGCAAGACGCCGCTCTTTCTAAGATCGCAAGCTGAAGTTGGGGCAAATCCTTGATGTCCTGTTCTTCTTTCCGCCAACGTAGATCAGCTCTCCGTCGGAGAACACCCAAACCTGAGCAAGGAGCATCCACTAACACACGCTGCTGCGAACCGAGTTTTATGCCTGGCAAATCCCGGGCGTCACCTAACTGAGGTTGGATTATCGTGATACCTAATCTTTGGGCTAACTGATCAATGAATTCAAGTTTATGAGCATGAACATCAAATGCTAGGATTTCTCCCTCATTCCCCATCATCTGGGCCAAATGCGTAGTTTTCCCACCAGGGGCACTACAAGCATCCAAGACATTTTGGCCAGGTTTAGGGGCGACCACATGAGCAACTAGTTGAGAGCTTTCATCCTGAACCGTAAAAAGTCCCTCACAGAAACTCTCAACTCTTTCTAAGGAACCGAAATTCTGGATTCTCAGACTTTCTGGAATCCGAGTTCCGACTTCGACTGTAATTCCTTCTTGTGTAAGACGATCCATTAAATCTTCACGTGAGATCTTTAGCGTATTTGTGCGGATCCAAGTTTGAGCAGACTCATTATTAGCTCGGCATAAGGCTTCTGTTTCCTCCAGACCCCAGCGTTTTAACCAACGCTGAATCATCCATTCGGGGTGAGAATAGCGCACTGAAAGATAGCGTACAGTTTCACGTTTCTCATCCGGCCAAGAAAAATCCCACCCCTGATTCATAACCTTGCGTAAAACGACATTCACTAAGCCTGTGTATTTCGGGAATAGTTTCGCTAACTCTACACTCTCATTAACTGCAACCGCATCTGGAACTTTATCCACATAAAGCAGTTGGAAAGCCCCAATACGCAAAATAGCCCTAACCTCATGAGGAAGCGCCGACATTGGCTTACTTAAATACTTGCGCAACACATAATCCAAGGTTAGCCGATGTTTAAGCGCACCATTGACCAATAAAGTTACAAATTGACGGTCTCGAGAATCGGTTAGCTTGCCAACATTTTTCTGGAGCAAGAGATTAGCATACGCTCCTTCTACCTCAACACGGGTCAGCATATGAACCGCCATCCCTCGAGCTGTTTCTTTAATCATCACTTCTACCCCGAGCAATCAAAATTAATCGTGCTAACTGAAGCACAGCAGACAACGCCGCTGCCACATAGGTTAAAGCGGCCGCATTTAACACAGAGCGTGCGCCGCGCACTTCCTCGCTGCGCAGCAGATTTTCCTTCTGTAATAGAGACAATGCTCGATGACTGGCATTGTATTCCACCGGAAGAGTTATGATCTGGAAAAGCACAGCAAAGGCGAAAGCAAAAATTCCCAACTGAAGAAGCCAGTTAAAGCTCGGCATGAAAAGGCCAATCATGATCAACATCGGACCCGCCCCGCTACCGAAGTTAGCGACAGGGACAAAAGATGACCTAAGTTGCAATGGGAAATAATCTGTCGCGTGTTGTAACGCATGTCCCGTTTCATGAGCGGCTACCGCCACAGAAGAAAGTGAACTGCTCCGATAAACGTCTTCACTGAGTTTAATAACCCTAGTACGCGGATCGTAGTGGTCAGAAAGACGTCCTCCAATTGGTTCGACCTTAACATCGTATAATCCATTGCTATTCAAGAGCGCCCGTGCAACCTGTGCCCCTGTAAGCCCTGATTGAGATCGAATTTCAGAGTATTGTTTGTAGGCAGTGGAAATTTTAAATTGAGCGTATAACGACAATAAGATGGCTGGAATTAAGAGAACTATTGAGGCGCCCCCAAAATACATAATTTAACCTCCATTCTACTTGCTTGAATTTGGCGGAAAGTTCAAGTCTCTACTTATAGTTCGATGCGCGTGACACAAGTCAAAGTTAAAGTTCGAAGTTCGAGGTCAAAGGTCCCTATTTCTAATATTAGGCCCCACGCCTGTGGCAATGAATCCTTAAGCAAATTTTTCTCCTGCTTGGCCATGCCGACCATTAAAAAAATCTCTAGCTAGCATGGCACGTTTCCCTGCTGGCTGGACCTCCAATATCTGAAGGACTCCATCACCTGTCTGAACCACTAAACTATCCTCCAGCACCTGAAGAATTTGACCTGGCTCAGCCGCCTTAACGCGAGGTTCAAAGTTCGAGATTCGAGGTTCAAACCTTGTCCCTTCCGCCCCCACATTCTTATCAGTGCCTAGAAAGGGAGCGCTTCGCCAGATCTTCAGGTTTTCTCCTCGAAAGGTCGTAAACGCTCCCGGCCAAGGGTTTAATCCTCGAATCTGATGATGTAGCTCAGCCGCTTTACGTGACCAATCTAATTGTTCATGTTCACGTTTCAGAAGGGGGGCATAATTTGACTTACCCGTTTGTGGTGTAGCAAATAGCCTCCCCAATTCCAACTCACTTAACGTGTCTATTAGGAGTTTTCCTCCCAAAGAAGCTAACTCATCATGAATCTCACCCGTCGTTGCTTCATTAGAAATTAGGATTTCTCCTTTTAGCAACATATCTCCCGTATCCAAACCTTCGTCCATAAGCATAGTAGTCACTCCAGTATGGGTTTCCCCCTTCATAACCGCCCAATGAATCGGCGCTGCCCCACGGTATGAAGGAAGCAACGAAGCGTGAACATTTATACACCCTTTAGAAGGCAACTGTAAAATTTCTCTCGATAAGATTTGTCCGTAGGCAACAACAATAATGCTCTCCGGGGCTAAAGCCCGTAGCTGCTGAATTCCTTCCGGAGTTTTTATCTTCTCAGGTTGAAATATAGGTAACCCTAACTCCTCTGCCGCTACTTTAACAGGACTAGGTTTTAGGTTTTTCCCTCGCCCAGCCGGCCGATCAGGTTGAGTAAAGACCCCAACAACCTCATGTCCGCCCTTAACCAAGGCCTGTAAAGAGGGTACGGCAAAATCAGGTGTACCCATAAAAACTAATCGCATATTCATACCCCCCTTACTTGTTGTTCGTGGTTCGTGGTTCGCAGCCCATAGTCTAAGCCTGTGAAAGCCAAGCCCTAGGGGCCTTTATGCAAAGCGACTGCATTACTCTCTAAAGCCCCGCCTCAGAGAAGCATTTTCTCTAAACGATTCATTCACACTCCAAAGACTTGCCTCAGAGGCGCGATTTCTGCTAAGCGACTACATTCAACTCTACACAGCCCCGCCCCAGAGGAGCGTTTTCTGCTAAGCGGATGCTTTAGTGAAGCCGCGGTCCAGATGAGCGCCGACGGTCCGCGTCCCCGTCAGGGCGCCAGCGGTTAACTTGCAGTTTGCCCAGAGGTTTGGCGCGCTCGCGAACCGTCCAGCGAGTCAGCGGCGTAACGAGAAGACGCGTGCAGAAAACGCTCCTCCCCCGTCGGACCTCCATCGCACTTCCCTCATCAACTCCGATAAGTTTTCTTCGCAACATCGACAAACAATATTCCCTCCAAATGATCAATCTCGTGTTGCAAAGCACGAGCTAACAAACGATCCGCCTGAAAGTCCAACATTTCTCCTTGACGATTTAGCCCCTGAACACGAATTCTAGCAGCCCGTACCACATCCCCCGTAATATTTGGTATGCTGAGACACCCTTCCTCAGCACTGTTTGATCCATATTTTTCCAATATTATTGGATTGATGAGTTCAACCAGCACGTCATCAACTTTTACGACAATAACCCGCTTGGATACTCCGATTTGAGGAGCAGCTAATCCGACACCATCGGCAGCAAACATAGTATCAACCATGTTATCCAGTAGTTTTATAATGGACGGATTAATTTCCTTGACCTCTTTTGCTTTTTCACGCAGTACATCTGCGCCTATTTCTACGATCTGATAAACAGCCATCTTCGTTTACTCCTTTCAATAAAGCCCTAATTTTATGTCTTTGTGGCTCACCTGTTTATATTCCTTAACTAACCTCTAGGCGAGGTCAATACTCATAGGTTTAAAAAAATAATAGCATCGTGCCTTCCATATCGAGCATCGAGCATCGAACTTCGCACATCGCATTATATGTCTTTAATCATTAAACTTTGCTTTTATAAAAAGTAATTTTTAACTATTAAAGTGGATCCACTTCAATGTTTAAAATTATGCCACTGCTGGCCGGACTATTAAAAAACTGTTGTACCCCTTGATGCATAAATGACCTGAGCAGATCCAGACGTATGCCTTTGACAGATATTTGCCATCTCCATTGGTTCTTTAGTCTCGATAAAACGGCTGGTGCAGGCCCCAGAATATCCAATTCAGTATTTCCAAATTTAGGGTGATGCATTCCTTGCTGTAAACATACCCCCAAATCATTAGCCCCTTTTATGACCCGATCCTCTTTTTCATGGAGGAGAAGAACACGAATAATATGAGTGTACGGCGGATAATTTCGTTCTTTGCGATAGCGAATCTCTTCCCAGAAAAACCCCTGGAAATCATGATGCGCAGCTCGCACAAGGGCACCATCGCTTGGAGAATACGTTTGAATCACAACCTCACCCGGTTTGATACTCCGGCCCGCTCGACCAGCAACCTGAGTTAATAGTTGAAACGTCCGTTCTCTGGCTCGAAAATCGGGCATATTGAGCATTTGATCCGCAGCTATCACTCCGACCAAGGTAACATTTGGGAAGTCCAGTCCTTTAGCCATCATCTGCGTACCAACTAAAATAGAAGCTTCTTGGCGGCGAAAACTTTCCAAAATCGTATGATGGCCTTTGCCTGATCGTGTCGTATCAAAGTCCAAACGTAATATGGAGGCGTCCGGAAACAAGCCTTGCAGCTCCTCTTCCACACGCTGTGTGCCCTGCCCAAAGAACCGAATATATCGACTACCACAATCCGGACACGTTAGCGGAGGAGGCTCTTTGTGATTACAATAATGACAGCGCATCGCCTGACCTTGGGTATGATACGTTAGAGCTATATCACAATTGGGACAATTGACCACGTAGCCACATTCCCTGCACACCACAAAAGTAGAATATCCTCTGCGGTTCAGGAAAAGCATTGTTTGCTCGCCCCGCTCCAACCTTTCCCGCAACTTTTGTTGCAGCAGAAGGGAAAACATACTGCGGTTTCCCTGCATAAGTTCCTCGCGCATATCTACGACCTCAACCGGCGGTAGAACACTTTCTCCGATCCTCTGAGTCATCGTTAGCAAGCGTATTTTACCTGATTGTGCAGCGGCGTAGGCTTCTAAAGAAGGTGTTGCACTCCCCAGCAAGACGACGCCCTTGAGTTGTTCCATCCGTTTACGGGCGACATCCCGCGCATGATATTTGGGGTTCTCATCTTGTTTATACGCTCCATCATGTTCCTCATCTAAAATAATGAGCCTCAAATTCAATAAAGGGGCGAACACGGCCGAACGGGCTCCAATGACAATCCTCTTCTGACCGTTCAAAATGTCCGCCCAGGCCTTCATTTTTTCCCTTGATCGTAAACCCGAGTGCAGGACAATCACTTGACCGCCGAATTGGGTTTCAAAGTAACGGGCAACTTGAGATGTTAAAGAAATTTCCGGCACAAGCAGAATTGCATCTCCGCCTTGAGCTAATATCTGGGTAATCAGCTCGCGATAAACCGCCGTTTTTCCACTGCCTGTCACACCATGTAATAAAATGGTTAGAGGCGACCCTTCCTCTAAAGCAGCTAAAACGCCTCTCACTGCCGTAGTTTGCTCCCCGGTAAGTTGGTAAGTCCGCCCCGAATAAAGGTCGCGGTCAACAACTACTTCTGCTTGGCTTAGAGGCGCTTCCCCTGAAGTGCCTGCATTAACAGAACCGCTCTTTAATGCTCCTTCACCCTTTGAAATAAAGCGAGTTTCTCTTTTCGCCCACCCTTGTTGCAGGAGTTTGTCAAGCGTCGCCTCCGAGATATTTGCTCGTTTCAAGAAGGTCTTATGCGGAATAGCCTTACTCCTTGCGCGGTTAAGTACTGTGATCGCTCGGAAGGCATCCAAATCCAGCCACTGCAGAGTCTGAACATCTGTATCCGAAATAGCGGCCTTGAGACTAATCCACTCTTCGACCTTTCCGTTTAGAAGTGGCCAAACCGTATGTAGGCTTTGAGCCACTGAACAGATCGTCGTTTGGGCTAACCAATGGGCGAGTTCAATCAGATCCGGTGGAACAAGACTATTCTCGTCCACAATTTCTAAAATAGACTTGAGATTTACCATACCCAGCTCATCTGGCAGATCATCTGTGACATTCACAACAAGCCCCTGAACCTTACGATTTTGAAGAAAGACGAGTACTCGCATACCTATCTTTAAGGTGAGATGTTCAGGAATAAGATAATGATAGCTATGGTCAAGGCGCCTATTTGCTATATCAACTAACACCTCAGCATAGCGAAACATAATGACGCCTCCTTACTGGAAAAAGTAACCTTGCCGGATAGTAACGTTTGGTCAGAAGCATTATATCAAATTTTTTCTCATCTTAATATTTTATCACATTCTGTCCACTATTAAGTAAAGAAAGATATTAGATCTAAACAAGCCCCATTTCATTTATACAATCATCTGACATTCTAACCCCTAGTTGAAAGCGAGAAATTAATAACCTCTTGTCAAAATACAATTGATTATGATATGATCTACTCACATAAATTCTTGTACCTTTAAATTAGTCCCGTGAGACTAAGAAGGGAATGGCGCACCATGGGTCAAACATGGATACCTCTTTCTTGCTCGCGGGCAGGGAAGAGGTTTTTGGTTTAAAAAGAGGAGGAATACCATGTCAACCGAAGTTCAGATTCACGAAAAACTCCCTCTTGTCCAAGCGATCCCGCTTGGCTTGCAACATGTCTTTGCAATGTTTGGCGCTACTGTCCTTGTTCCTTTTTTAACCGGTCTCAGCCCATCAGTGGCTCTCCTCTCTTCTGGAATCGGCACTATTATATTCCTACTATTAACGAAAAGTCGAATTCCAGCCTATCTTGGTTCTTCATTTGCTTACATCGCAGCCTTAACAACCTTTGTTAAAACCAATCATAATCCTTCCGCAGCTATGGGTGGCGCATTAGCCGTCGGTGTGGTGTATATCATCATCTATCTTCTGATGGCTGCCTTTGGCACCCGTTGGATCCACAAAATTGTTCCCCCCATCGTCGCTGGCCCCGTCGTCGCAATCATCGGATTAAGCCTCACCTCAACAGCCGTGGGTATGGCAGCTCAAAATTGGCCGATTGCCGCCTTCACATTAGCCGTCGCGGCATTACTCTCCGTGTATGCCAAAGGTTTCCTGAAAATCATTCCGATTCTTCTAGCCATTATTGCCGGATATATCGTCGCCTCTTTTATGGGCCTTGTTGATTTCAAACCGATCTATGCGTCCTTTTCATCCTTAAACAATCTTATTGTTTTCCCTGTCAAACTGGGAAGCGGTTTCCAACTACCAAGCTTTGATAAGATAGCAATTTTAGCTATGGCTCCTCTCGCTCTAGTAACGATTATCGAAGATTTGGGTCACATGATTGTGCTAGGGAATATTACCCATTCAGATCCGATTGAAAACCCTGGATTTCATCGAGTCCTCTTAGGTAATGGTCTGGCCACCGTTGTAGCTAGCTTCCTCGGCGGACCTCCGGTAACCACCTACGGTGAAAACATTGGGGTGCTTGCCGTAACAAAGGTTTACAGTAACTTTAATATCTGGATGGCAGCGTTTATCGCTATCATCTTAAGTGTGTTTAACCCCTTACAAGCCGCAATTATGTCCATTCCTACAGCCGTTATGGGTGGGGTTACCATCCTCCTCTTCGGGATGATCGGCACAGCAGGTATACGCACTCTTATCGAGTCAAAAGTAGATTTCTCCGAAACTAAAAACCTCATCATCGCCTCTGTAATCTTCGCTCTCGGTATTGGGTTACCTGACCACGGCGTAGCCTGGGCAACCATCGTCGGAATAGCGTTAAACCTTGTACTAAAGGAACAAACCAAAGAGATCAAAACAACAACCCCAGCAATGCAAAACAAACCAAAAAGCAAGCGGAAATAACAAAAGAATAAGTAAGAGGCTCTTGTCAAACAAGAGCCTCTTACTTTATTTATCTCTACCTTATCGGTAAATTAATTTTCTGCATCGCCTTCTCCATAATATCCTGATCCTGTACTCGGATGACCACTTGGGCTTGTTCATGCTCCTTTTCTACAAAAGCATACATGTACTCCACTACCACATCATGTTGAACGAGTTGGTTGAGCATTTCGGCGAGTCCACCTGCACGATCAGGAACCTTAAGTACCCAGACCTTCGTTAAGGAAACAACGACTTTTCGTTCACGTAACTTCTCCGTGGTCGCCTCAGGTTCATCCACAATAATACGTAAGACTCCATAATCCTTGGTATCCGCCAACGACAGGGCTCGCAAATTTACCTTTAGTTCGGCGAGAAGACTTATCACCTCAGCCAACCGTCCTTTTGCATTCTCCAGGAAAATAGATAATTGCAACATACTGGAACCCTCCCTTTTAGCGTTTATCAACAACTCTTACGGCTTTTCCCTCACTCCGTGGTATGCTTTTGGGTTCTACTAAACGTATACGGACCGAAATTCCCAGAATTTCTTCAATTCTCCTCTGCAAACGTTCTTGACGTCCTTCCAACTCTCGTACTTCGTCAAAGAAACTGGTTTCGTCAACTTCCACCTGAACTTCTAGTTGATCCAAGCTCCCAACACGGTAAACAACAAGCAGATAATGCGGTTCAAATTCTCCCAAAGAAAGAATTGCCTCTTCAACCTGACTAGGAAAGACATTGACCCCTCGAATGATTAACATATCATCCACCCGAGCCGTGACGCGTTCCATTGTCCAACCGACATTTCCGCAGGAACACGTGCCATAATGTAAGGTTGTCAAGTCTTTGGTCCGATAGCGTAACACTGGAAAGGCCTCTTTATCCAGACTCGTAAGAACTAACTCTCCTTGTTCGCCAACAGGTAGTGGATTTCCCTCAGCATCTAAAATTTCCGGATAAAAATGTTCGTCAATATGTAATCCCTGATGAGCCGGACATTCCAGAGCAACACCCGGTCCCATGGTCTCACTGAGCCCATAGATATCAAACGCTTTTATGCCTAAACGCGCTTCGATTTGTTCTCTCATTCCTTCTGTCCAAGGCTCTGCACCGAAGATCCCAATTTTCAACTTCAATTCGTCTCGAGAAATCCCTGATTCTTCAAGACTTTCCGCTAGATATAAGGCATAAGATGGAGTGCATGCCAACACAGTTGTCCCAAAATCCCGCATAAGCATCAGTTGACGAGCTGTATTGCCACCAGATATAGGAACAACGACAGCACCCAGTTCTTCACAACCATAGTGTAGTCCCATTCCTCCAGTAAACAAGCCATATCCGTAGGCGATTTGAACAACATCCTGCTTAGTTACGCCTGCTCTCTCAAGTTCACTTGCCACGATCTTTGCCCATAGTTTTATGTCATTGAGAGTATACCCTACAACCGTAGGCTTGCCCGTTGTTCCTGAAGAGGCATGAAGTCGGACAATGTTTTCCATAGGTTCGGCAAAAAGCCCAAACGGATAATTTTTCCGTAAATCTTCTTTTGTTGTCAAAGGAATTCGTTGAAAATCTCGAAGGGACTTAACATCCTCAGCTTGGTTTATCCCTATCGCACCAAAGCGTTCTTGATAGTAGGGAATTGTCAACACACGCTCTACCGTATTACGAAGACCCTCAAGCCATTGTTTCTCCATTACCGCGATCCTCTCTACCATAAATTTTATATCTCTGTCGGCTGACAAAGACTTTAAATCTGCCTACGTCTAAGACTATTAATGGCCACTTCGTGACGGCCAAGGATTTCGTCAGTTGATTTTTTATCATCTTTTAAATCTACAATATCTGCGGAAACACGTTTGAGGACGCTCTCTACGAGGCTGTTTTTCTCGTCAATCTGGCGCTAGTTTTGCTTCATTTGATTATATTGCACCTCAACTATGGTTTTAATGTCTGTTTGCATCCCCTCAAACATTAATGTTTTATTCCATACTTCATCTTTCAATAACTCTATTCTAGAAGTGTTATTGCGTGTTTCCTTTTTCAATGACTCTATACTCGCTGTGTTGTCGTCGAGACGTTCAAGAATCTTGTTAAACATCTCCATGATGATTTTGTCGTCCACCTTGACTTCACCACCCTTGAGATCATTTTAACCCATTTTTGCTTCCTGAACTAGACTCTTTATAAAAATTTAAATAAAAAGGAGCTCCTCCTCACTTCTTTGAGCGAAGGAACTCCTTTTATCTATAACCAAAAACTAACAAGCAAATAACTTACAAGCCAGCAAGCTTTTTCAAGGCTCCAGCCTTGTCCGTTCTTTCCCAGGGGAGATCCAGGTCAGTTCTACCGAAATGTCCATAAGCGGCTGTTTGCCGATAAATTGGGCGTCGTAGATCGAGAGCTTTAATGATGCCTGCCGGTCGAAGGTCAAACGTCTGCAGTATAAAGTCAACGATCTTCTCATCATCAATCTTCCCTGTTCCAAACGTCTCAACAGAAACGGATACTGGACGTGCCACACCGATGGCATAAGCAATCTGAATTTCACAACGGTCCGCCAACCCTGCAGCAACTACATTTTTTGCCACATAACGAGCTGCATAAGCTGCCGAACGGTCAACCTTTGTGGGATCCTTGCCAGAGAATGCACCACCGCCATGGCGAGCCATGCCTCCATAGGTGTCAACAATAATTTTACGCCCTGTGAGACCACAGTCCCCTTGTGGTCCGCCAATCACGAAACGTCCTGTTGGGTTAATGAAATACTTTGTATCTTCATTTAAAAGCTCTTTAGGAACGGTCGGATACACAACATATTGCAGTAAATCCCGTCGAATTTGCTCTTGAGTAACATCCGGATGATGCTGAGTGGAGATTACAATGGTATCCACCCGAACCGGTTTGTTGTCCTCATATTCCACTGTTACCTGCGTTTTACCGTCCGGACGCAAATAACTTAAAAGACCAGATTTTCGCATTTCACTAAGTTTACGCGCCAAACGGTGAGCTAAATCTATAGGCAAGGGCATATAGCTTTCGCTTTCATTGGTTGCATAACCGAACATCATACCCTGGTCACCAGCTCCGATGGACTCAATATCACTATCCGTCATTTCGCCAGTTTTTGATTCTAAGGCCTGATCCACACCCAACGCAATATCCGCCGATTGTTCTCCAATTGAAGTTAAGACGGCACAGGTATCGGCATCAAAGCCATATTTGGCTCGAGTATAACCGACCTCTCGAACTGTCTCTCTTACAACATGGGGAATATCTACATAGCATGAGGTGGTTATCTCACCGCTGACCAGAACCAAACCTGTTGTCACGGTCGTTTCACAAGCCACTCGAGCATTAGGGTCTTGCGCAAAAATCGCATCCAAAATAGCATCTGAAATTTGGTCACAGATTTTATCGGGATGCCCTTCTGTCACAGACTCAGATGTAAATAATTTTTTTACCAATTATTTCACTCCTTTGTTTCGACGCCGAGGAGACCAGCAATCTCGCGAACGAGATGTCGTCCAACCTCAAGTTTACTCATCTGAGGGAAATCTATTCTTCTTCCGTCAGGGAAGAGAAAACTGACAATGTTAGTCGGGCTGCCAAAGCCAGCACCTGGTTTAGTAACATCATTAGCTACCAAAAGATTAACATTTTTTCTATTCATTTTATTCTGAGCGTTCGTCAAGAGGTTCTCGGTTTCAGCTGCAAACCCAATCAAGATCTGCGAAGTTTTCTTGCGCCCCAGCTCAGCTAATATATCGGGGTTCGGAATCAACTCCAGCGTACGGTTGCTCCCGTCCTTCTTTATCTTTTGCTCCGCCTGAACTGCAGGACGGTAATCCGCAACCGCTGCAGCCTTAACAACAATATCCACCTCAGAGAAACGTGCCAAGACCGCTTCATACATCTCCAGAGCCGTCTGCACAGACACTC
>NZ_AGAF01000163.1 GCF_000224515.1 Desulfosporosinus sp. OT
TGCAGCCGATTTCATCTTCAATTTATCAAACGTATTTATTCCCTTATTCCTTGCCGGACTCCATTGTTCTGGTTCCTTGATGAAAGAAAATTTGCCACCTTCCATCGAAGAACTTCCAAATCGAACTGCGCAATGAATTCCTCATTTCTTCTCTAGATTCATTAGGCTTAACTGCGCGATAGGTAGCAAGTACCACATCAGGCGATAAGACTTTCACTTGAAAATCCTCAATAATCACTGGAACTGCAGGTGAATGAGGTAATTCCTCGACAACTTGTAATTTAGCGAATGTTCGCCCGGAAACTCCAAATTCAACAAAATCGTCAGCTAGAAGCATTGAAATTTCCTCTCTAGAGCGACGAATCTCAGGTTGTAACAGTCTATCTTCTAGATTATATATTTGTTCATAGAGTAATGATACCATTTTTCAATATTCACCTCTATCCATGCCATCCAGCCTCCACTTACTATAATTATATCTGAACATCAATAAGTTCTTTCGCCAGCAATGAAGAATTTACCTTTTTCATTTAGGTTTCCAGGGGAAGAACTTTAGTTAGAGCTAGCGGAGTTGTTGTTTTCCACTTGAAACAATGAACGTGCGAACATTTATTGTTTTAAGAATATTTCTCATGATATTGGAACTGCAGTGAACGTCCAGTCCATGGTCGTTGGCAATATGGGATCCGATTCCGATACAGGTGCGGCCTTCACTTGATGCTCAGCGACCTTTATTACATTCGCACAGGAAAATGTGAAGAGCTGCCGAAGTTATAAGCAATAACCGCCGTCCTTGCCGGGAGCGGTTATCGCTTCTTTATGATCCACTAAAATTTGTTCATCCTCAGTTTCGATTCGAGGCCGTCCTTCATCGTCTAAAGCATCCTTTATGAAACGATCAGATTCCATGCCGGTTTCCTTGGTTACAAGGGCAAGTTCATCGTCAGTCGGGTTTGTAAGATTAATTCAAGAACCCTTTTCTACACTGCTCACATTTTCGTCCCTCCAATCCGGATAGCCAATTCAAATTCCTCATTGGATGACTCTGCTTTAAGAGTAGACTGGCTTAATTTTTTCCCAGATTCCCAGAAACAGGATAATCCCTGCCAGACAGGTTAGTCCTTCTGAAATTGTATTAGCCCAAATAACGCCATTGACAGCAAATAACGAATTCCCGAAAATCAAAATGGGAATAAATACTATACCCCTTAGAGAGGAAATAACCGTCGATTGGACACCTAGACCAAAGGCTTGAAAGATCCCTGTGAAAAATGCCGATAGACCGGCAAAGATGGTCGAGCAAAGCTGGGCTAAGAGAATTGTTTGGCCGATAGCAATAACCTCAGGATCAATACTAAAGATACCAATGACTTGTGACCTGAGACCGAATAGAATGACTGACAACCCCAACGTAATACCCATCATATATAATAGGGTAGTTTTGATAATTTGCCAGAGTCGCTCCTGATTTCTTGCTGAATAGGAATAAGCCATCAGCGGTATGGTTCCCATTGAAAAGCCCATTCCCACAAAGTCAATAATTTGAATCACTCTTTGAGAGATACCTAACCCGGCAACAACACTATTGCCATAGAGCATGGAATAATTATTAAAAAGCAAGGTGGTAATTACCATAAATCCATCCAACAAAAATGCTGAAATTCCAACTTTGAGGATCGTTTTATAAATCTCTTTGCTGGGTTTAAAATCCTTAATTGATACACTTTGAACTGTGCTTTTCCTCTGCAGATAATAGATAAACCACACAACAGACACTACATTACCAAGCACAGAAGCAAGTGCGGCCCCCATAATGTCCAAGTGGAGAAGAAAGATGAAAATAGGGTCGAGGATTATATTAACCACAACACCGGATATCAGCCCAATCATCGAGGCAGTGGATGCCCCCTCGGCTCGGACAGTTTCTTCCAGAGAAAGATTAGCGATAATAAACGGAGCGCCAATCACTAACACCCGGATATAATTTCTTGTGTAGACCAATGTATCCCCCTTTGCTCCCAAAAGATGCAAGAGCGGAGACAACAAAGGCAGACACAAGGCCATAAAGATGACCCCAGTAATAATTGATGACCAAAAGTTAATGGCACAAACTTTTTTGGAGCTTTCCGAATCGTTTTCACCTAAAAGTCTTGATACATAAGTTCCCGCGCCCACTCCGAACAGGTGGCCCAGAGCCATTAAGATGCAGGAAAATGCCAAGGCCAGAGTAACTGACGCCATCATCGCTGTGTTGTCAAGTTTTCCAATAAAAAAGGCATCCGTAATGTTGTAGATAATTGTCGCGATAAAACTCAGCATCATCGGAATAACCATGTGCATAATTGCTTTGGAAACAGGTGCCTTTTCCAGATAGTAAAGAGAGACTTGATCCATTGTTTCATTGTTTTCCATATTAAACTCCTCCTTTGTCTAGTTAATTGCTAAAAATGGGCGCAAAAAAATAAAGGCACTGTTCCCAGAGGTTGTCGTTGTGCCTTCAGATCATATTGCTGCGCTACTGATTATTGTTCTTCAGATTTATCCGGTGCTGGACCGGGACGTCGTCCATAACCCATGCCGGGCCGAGGACCAAATTGAAAACGGCGATCAAATGGATTTCCCCCTTGTAAGCGCGGGTCGAAACTGAAGTCTGATTCGTCATCCCCCAGTTGAGTTTCCAGTGTTTTGATAATCCGGTCAAGAAAACCACTCATGGTCTTTTGTTCTTCTTTATTCAGACATTCAAACAACTTGTCGAAGCTGAATTCCTGCTCAGGTGTTTCAGTGGCCTCAATTCCTGCTTTGGTAAGCTTAATATTCATAACCCGGCGATCGGTTTCCGATTGTTCGCGAGTAATATACCCGCTTTTCTCCAGCTTAGAAAGAAGTTCTCCTAAGGACTGCGGTCTCATATCCAACAGGTAAGATAAGTCTTTTTGGCTGATTTCCGGCTGCAGCTTAAGAATCGCCAAAACTCTGCCTTGCCCTCTGCGGGGATCTCCCATGGGGCCAAAATGAGTGTGGTTTTGTAGATGGTACCTGTGAAGCAGCCATTCAACCCTTGTAAGTTGCGTAATCAAGTCAAAGTTATTTTCTTGCATATATTTACCTCCCTCGTTAATTTGTTTTCATTAAGGTACCTTATTAATATATAATACAGGTACCTTAGTATTTTGTCAACATTTTTTTAAAGGTACCTTATAATAAACTAATGCCTGCCCCTACCGGAGCAAATTCCCCGGATTCTCTCTCCATCTCCCCTTATGCTTCGACACATGGCATCCCGATGCTACTATCTATGTGCCCTAACGCAAGATCCTCTTCCGGTAGGAAGAGGATGCTTTTTATTAAGTAGCTTTTATCTTTCGGTCACTTCGCCCTCACGAAATATGAATATCATCTGATCCAACTAGTTAAATTCGTTTGGATTTCTAGTATAATACATATAGCGAAGCGAAGCAGAAAGATATAAAAACAGAAAAGAGTTACGAGGATGTTTAAATTTTTCTGCCCAAAGTGTAAAAATACTTTATTTAGTGCAAGTGATCATCGCGATGAAGAGACGATCTACTGCTCAATTTGCCACACTTTTCTTGATAATCCATATTACAAGAAACCAACAAGCTGGTAAAACATTCCTCTAAACCCCGGAAAAATCCGGGGTTTGCTCTATCTATGCGCACAAATATTGCTCGCGAACTTGCCAGTTGCATACATTAGCAAAACTTTTAAGGACTGTCCCAGCCTCGTTTAAAAGGGAGCAGCCGGGAATTTGCTTTACCGTAACTGCCTCATTGAACGTGAGCGCCTTTGAAGAAGGGTGCCCCTTTAAATAAGTAACTTCAAACTGTTTCTGAGAACAAACATGAAATTAAGAATGGCTTTGTCAATTTTGCTGAACTCACGTCAATCTATCAGCTGCGGTTCATTTCCAACAATCTTAAATTTGGACTCCGTGACGATGCTGCCATCCTCTTTGTTCTTTTGGAAAATAATTAGATCGTACCCGTCGGCGGTTTTGCTTTGGGTAGTCTTGTAAATATATCGTACCCCGTTTTCAACCAATTCTCTGGAACCAATCCAATAGGGACAACTATTAAGGAAAGAATTATGTTTTGTCAATTCAGCAAACAGCTTATTGGAAGCTTCAACATTGATATCGACCAACTTTCTCTCGACATAACCGGCACTGACTTTCGCATCCCGACCGATACTTTTTAGGTAGGCCGCCGCCTGCTCTTCCTTTTGGGTGACAAGCTCTGAGTACTGCTTTCCTTCTGTCAGTACTTCCGGCCATAATTTTTGCGGAAACATCTTTTTGAGGGAACCCAAGTAAAGCGCGCCATCCTGTGGCTCCTGGTATTGGAGCAAAACATACGCACCGCTTTCATTTTGGGAAAACGTCATAACCGTTGGAATGGCACCGCTGCCGCTGACCGTGGTGAAAATTCCGTTTTCAAAGCCAAACCAGCCGATACTGGCAATGGTATATACTTTGACTTGACCGTCTTTTTCCTCGCTATCGAGAATAATATGTCCCTCGGTAACCACTTCCCCGGCCAGATAACTTTTCCCCTGACTTTTAACAGCCTGGCTGACTGCTTCATCGATCGTGTCTGCATTTGGAGACGGCAGCTGCAGACTGTCCGTGATGATGACATCGACGGAGGGCTCAACAGTAAAGAAAGTTGAACCGTCAAAGTGGATGATAACTCGTTTTTCAGCAACTTTTGTTCCGTTTTGACTGGCCGTGATCGATATAGGGATTTCACTTTGCTTATTCGTACTGAATTGACTGACCATATTAAGCGGACTCCAATAGGCCGGGGTCCCCGACGGGAATTCAGCCCTGGTCCCCTTTTCCGTTATTTTGCCGCCAGCATTATCCCAGGTCAGAAGTCGTCCGCTGCTTGCGGAATATTCAATGTTCCCTTTGTTTGCAGAGTATTGCCCCTGACCGTTTGCTTTCTCATATTGTGCCGACAGGCGAATACCCGGTGTGCTGGACATTGTCAGGGCATATTTCTGTGGATAGACAAGGATTTTCAAGCGAAGACTGTTGGAGAGGATTTGCAGCTCACCTTGAGTTTTGGCAT
>NZ_AGAF01000162.1 GCF_000224515.1 Desulfosporosinus sp. OT
ATTAATTGATTCTAGATACCTATCCATAACAGGATAGGTATCTAGAACTTGAGAGAACGTTTTGTTATTTCCCTAGTAGTTTTTGTGCCATGTATACGATGTCAACAATATCTATCACGCCATCTTTGTTCATATCAAGCGTGGCTTGATAACCCGATCCTGTCACCGATTGCTGGGCTCCAAACTGCTTAGCTACCATAACCAAGTCATTAATCTCGGTTTTCCCATTACCGGTGACATCTGAATTGGCAATCGCAATAGTATCCTGAACATCTTGTTCTAAGACAGTGAGTTCTGAAGAACTATTTGAAAGCTCTGAACCGTTTAATAAAGCTAAATTACTTGAGCCGACTTCACCATTAGCTTTAAGTTTGATTGTCACTAAATCGATGTCACCGTTAACACCTGCGCTTTTCCCTTGAAGAACACCGATGACATGAATATTACCGTCAGCATCATGGGTTACTCCTGTATCGCCTAAATCAAATTCGGGATTTGGAGTCACCCCTTCAAAGGTAAACATAGCTGGGTCATATTTAAATCTTAAATCAAAACCATAAAGGTCATTGGCTGCCTTAGCACTTAGTGTAATGTTAGCGTCTCCACCAACTTCAACGATTGATTTTTCTAAGTCAATTCCCAATGGTACAGAACCCGCTTCAGCTTCTTTTACTATGGACCAATTGTCGGCGACCGTCGGAGTAATTGTCCCTTGATCTTGAACATATTTGATCAAGAGATTGCGTACCTGTCCGGCATCTCCTAAGGTTTTCATGGAATCATAAATTGCTCCCTGACCAGAGATCAACCCGGCGGCATCCATGAAACCACCTCCGCCGTTATAGCGGTAGTTATTGATCGCAACTGTAAATACATCCGTATCGTTAATTGGATTGCCGTTATAGGTCAAATTCTTAATACGGCTACCTGCTGATTGGGTCAAATCGATGGTATAATTGGCGCCATACAATTGATCCAGATTATAGTCGGGTATATTTAACGCCGGATCTTTAGTAATTGAATCACTGGAGCCGCTCACCTGTTTGTAGTAGCGTGCTGAAAACTCCAACCATTTTTTTAACTGTGCTCCTGTCATATTAATTGAGTATAGGAAGTTCTCGTAGACATAGACTGATGAAATGTCTTTGATCGTTACATCCCCTTGGGGGATTAAAGCACTTGAACTCAAAGGAGCTGCAATGGATAACTGGGCACCCGACTCTTGCTGCTGTACCTTATTAATCAGATCCATAATCGCTGTTTCAGCAGTCAATTGATCGGCTCCACTGTAGACATCTGTGGCTGTTCCTATTTTGGTTCCCAGATACGCTAAGGTCGCATCTTGGTTAGGCTGAACTAAGGAAGTGATGGTACTGTCAGGTGCGATACTGCTATCCATGGCAACAGCTTGAGTCGATTTGTTTACTACAGACCATTTGCCGTCTTGGAACTTAACGCTGAATTGAAGTTTTGAAACATATTGTCCCCATTTGCCTGGTTCAGTTACAAGCACAGTTTTTCCATCAGGACTTGTATAGGAATGCTGCTGAATCACCGCGTGAGTGTGACCGGCTACAATGGCGTCAATACCATTTACACCCTGGGCTATTGCTTTAATTTGATTTTCAGGAATTATGTCGCTGGAACTTTCTTCTCCGCTATGGATAGTGGCAACTATAACGTCAGCTCCAGCTTCTCTCATGATGGGGACCCATTTATTCGCTTCGTCAACCAGATCATTGAAGTGCAGATCTTGATAGTTCTCTGGGCTTTCCCAGTTCGGGATACATTTAGTGGTCAGACCCAAGATACCAACCTTAATATCGCCATTTTCCGTGGAGATTGTTTTGATATAATATGGATCCGCCAAATTAGTGTCGTCGCCTTTATAGGTGTTTGCAGATAATACATGGATATCGCTATCCTTGGCCTCGTTAATCACTTTATTCAGCATATCAAGTCCGAAGTTGAATTCGTGATTTCCGAGAGTCCAAGTATCGTAATGCATTGCTGCCATGGCTGAAATCATCGGATTAGGTGACGTTTTATCAATGGTGGCATAATAGGTTGCCAACGGAGTACCCTGAATGGTATCTCCATTATCGACCAACAATAGATTAGGATCTATTGCCCGTTCCTGATTAACGTAGGTGGAGACCTTGGCTAAACCCTCACTGACTGTAGCACCACTAAAGTAATCGTAAGGATACACAGTTCCGTGCAAATCAGATGTTGCTAGAATCTCAACATTGCTTACACCAGAATCATCGGTTCCTGAAGACATGACAATGTCCGCAGCGTCCCGGGCAATAAGTTCCGAAGTGTTGTAGGCAGCTACTACAGCGGTAATATCTACTTGGTCTCCTTCATTGATTCCTGAAACTGAAGGCATCTTGAAAAGGATTGAGCTTTGACCAGAATCATCCGTAATCGTGGTATTGCCACTGTTATTAATGGTTCCTAATGTGACATTTTGAACTTTAACCAGCTGAGATTGGTAATTTCCAAGTTGATCAATGGTGACAACCACAGGATCCGGTATAGGATTATGGTTGCTAAGGACATGGTAATCAGCTGCAGTTGCTGAGGCTATCTCCAACAACCCATGGTAAAGGGCCATTGGTCCGGTAATTTGAATTTGATCACCTTGCTGAGGAGCGGGAGACAGTGTTGTATCATAAACACAAATCCCTGCTGTGCCGTCTTGGATGAAATAGGAACCGTTTGTAGTAGGGTTGACTGAGGTTACTATTCCGGTTACGGTTGCTGTTTGACCTGCTCCATCATCCCGGGCTGCAAGTATCGACCCAGCTTTAACGATCTCCGCATCATTTCGGAGAATTAACTCAGGATTGTTATAAGATGAAGCAATCGCTGTAATATTCACCTGGTCGCCGACGCTAATTCCTAACGGAGTGCCCATCTGATAGATTACTGTGCTATGACCAGCAGTATCTGTAATCGTTGTCGTACCGCTCGGATTAAGGTTACCTAAAGTAACGTTTCTGATTTTTATCAATTGAGATTGGTAATCTCCAAGCTGATCAATCGTAATAACCGCTGGTGCAGGGAGTGAATTGCCACTGCTCAGAATATGAACGTCCTCTGCATTGGCAGGTTTTATCTCTAACAACCCATTGAAAAGAATCATCGGGCCAGTTACTAAAATTCTGTCGCCTTGCTGAGGAGCAGGAGATAGTGACGTGTTAAAAACATTAATCCCTGCTGTACCATCTTGGATGAAATAAGAACCACTCGATGTGGGATTGACACAAGTTACCACACCTGAAACCGTTACGGGTGTAGTCCCTGCACCTTGACTCCGAGCGTCACTGATCGAATCCGTTGTTACAAAGCTAACATGTAGAGTGGGTATCTGATCTGAATTGCCGCTTGCACCTTCAAAGGATTCAGCTGTTCTCTTCCCTTCACCACTTAGAAGAAAACTCAAGGCGTTACCTGCATTCCAACCATCTTTATCCACAATATCCTGGACCAGTGAAGCCAGATTCGGGGTTTGCTGTGCCGGGCCGGCAGCATGTTCGGTTTTCCACATGCTGTCATCATCAGTGCCGGTAATTTTCCATTCTACCGCGTCACTTGTTTTAACACGTGTGGAAACTGTATAGGGGACATTCTGTAGAGCAGCTGAATTAGCAACATCCTCAGCGTAAATATTTACGTCAAAGGGATTATAAGCATTATCTGTTTCGTCTACAGAAAACTGAATATAGGCATTCGTAATTGTTACCCCTTTAGGAATAGACAGATCCGCAAATCTAAGTCCTATAAGTTGGTTTTTTACATCAGAACTGGTTGGCTTTTCCATAGTGATCTCGAGATCAGAACTGTCATAATCCAACGATCCGTCGGGGCGTTCTTCCATATCATCCAGGGCATTTTTGATTGGTGCAACAATCTCGGTTCCAATCCCTTTAGCACCAACTGTGAGAAGGAATTTGTTACTGATGACAGTTATTCCATTCAGAGTCACTTCTGCTGTAATGTTAACGATGACATTATGATCCGGTTTGTTTTGTAAAGTAACTGTCCCATCAGAAGCTATATTTAAAATACCTTCTTGATCGGTAGTATAAGTTACCGTTGCCGAAGAAAGATCGACATCGGCATTATGGGTATCTTTACCATTCAAACTTAGGTTAACCGATGCTCCTGCAGTTTCTGTATCCAAAGCATCGCTACTCGAATCTAAGGTTACCAAAGCCAACCCATAAGGATTTGTTACATTTAAATCTAGTTCATTGCTTTTTACAAAGTTGCTTCCGTTATACACCTCAGCCCAAACCTTTGCTGTGGTATCCAAATCAGGTTTGTTCTTAACCGTCACGGTACCATCCGCTGCGATAGAAAGGGTGTCAGGCTTGTCCGTTTGATACAAGACATAAGCACCGGTGAGGTCTACATCAGCATTCTGGCTGTCTTTTGCAGCCAAGTTGAGTTTTACATTACTGGAAGGGTCCTCTGTTGCTAAAATATCTCCGTCTGCAGAAATGGCCAACTGAGAGATGTCCAACGCTTGCTGAGAGCCCACTTTTTTAATGGTGTAGGTGTCCGTCACTGCCATTGTATCGGTTCTGTAAGTAGATATCGATAACGTGTCTGAGGTCACCGTAATATTTGAGAAAGTCGGCACTCTTAGTTGTTCTCTGAGCGCGGCATATGTTTCTGGAGCTGGTTTAAGATCATAATATTTGCTGCCGCTACCGGAGTTTAAGGTCATATATAGTGTTCCTATTGGATTAACCACAGCTCCATCCGCATCGACAGTCTGACCAGGCAACGCTTGATCTCCTAGCATCTGGTAAGTTCTTGTGTAGCTATGGTCATGCCCGTCTAACACTAAATCAATTTTATCTCTATCAAATACTGGGAATAAAGCCTGCCTTAGATTTAAAATCGACGACTCCATAGAGTGATCTGCAGAACCATAAATATCTTGGTGGAACATAACCACTTTCCATTTAGCATTCGGGGTTGCATCAATTGCTTCTTGCATAAATGCATCGTGTTCTGCACCGCTTGGATTATTTGTATTTAACACCATAAACAAGGTATCGCCATAAGTGAAATAGTAATCACTGCTCGTATTAGTAGTAATACCATACTGCGAGGAAAGATTGGGGGGATTGAAATGATAACTGTAATTTGGGGCTCCATTTTCATGGTTGCCTATGAGAGTTGAAACCGGCAGACTCCGCAATTCCGGCGGCGCGAAAAATCCGGTGTATTCAGATTCATCGGTCTTATCATTAATCTGATCACCAAGAGAGGCCAGAAAACCAACTTCCGGGAATTTGGCAACAGCTTTAGACATGGTTGTCTTCCAGCCGTTGGTGTCACTGGCAACGCTGCCACCTGCACCGATTTGAGGGTCACCAACTGCAAAGAAGCTAAAGGAGTCTGTTGAATGAGTCTTGAAATTGTAAACCGGACTCCAGCTTCCACTGCTGGCATCTCCCACACGATAGACATATTCAGTCGCTTCCTCAAGGTTTGTGACTATTACTTTATTAGAGAAGAAACCTGTAACTGCCGATGAAACAGTACCCGTATAAGTCGTTGCTTTATCTTCAGGAAACTCAGAATCTGTCATATCCTCTTTCTTGGCGACCTGAACGGCTGTGTTATTTTGTGAATCAACCGTAGAGTACCAAGCAAAGTTCAATTCCGTTGCATTTTGGCCAGGCGCAAAGGTTAGATCGCTCGCCTTATAAGTGTTCTCATCTTCATTATCACTGGTTCCTTTTTTAATAGTATAGGTGTCGGTTACTGCCATGGTATCTGTTCTGTAAGTAGTAATACTTAAACTATTGTCTGTTTCAGAGATCTTGGAAAAAGTCGGCACGTTGATCTGTTCTCTTACTGCTGCATAGGTTTCCGGAGTGGATTTTAAGTCATAATATTTACTGCCGCTGCCGGAGTTTAAGGTAATATAGACTGTGCCTGTTGGATTGAGAACAGCACCTTCGGCATCTGTCTGAGTTGCCTGTACTTCATCGCCAAGCATCTGATAAGTTCTCGTGTAGCTATGATCATGTCCGTCCAACACTAAGTCGATACCATCATTGTCAAACACAGGGAATAGAGCTTGTCTTAAATTGACAATCCCCGTCTCTGTAGAGTGATTCGCTGAACCATAAATATCTTGGTGGAACATGACCACTTTCCACTTCGCATTTGGAGTTGCATTGATTGCTTGCTCCATAAAGGTATCATGTTCAGCAGCACTCGAGTTATTTGTGTTCAAGACGATAAACAAAGTGTTGCCGTAGGTGAAATAATAATCACTGCTGCCCGGATTGGTAGCACCGTATGATGAAAGATTAGGGGGATTAAAATGATAGCTGTAATTGGGAGCTCCATTGTCATGGTTACCAACTAAGGATGCAATAGGAAGGCTCCTAAATTCAGACGGGGCAAAGTAACCGTTATATTGGTCTTCATTACTATTAGAATTGATCTGGTCTCCAAGCGAGGCGAGAAAACTTACATCTGGAAATTGTGAGAGAGCTTTGGACATGGTGTCCTTCCAACCCGTGGTGTCGCTATTAACACTGCCACTCGCGCCGATCTGAGGGTCACCAACCGCAAGAAAGCTGAAGGAGTCCGTTGCATGGGTCGTGAAGTTGTAAACTGGACTCCAGGTCCCAGCGTTATCATCCCCAACACGGTAGACATAGGCCGTCGACTCCTGAAGATTGGTAACTGTTACCTTATTAGAAATATAACCTGTTATTGCCGAAGTAGTCGTAGCAGTGTATGTTGTTGCTGAGCTGGCCGGAAACTCAGTTCCAGTCATATCCGCTTTCTTGGCAACTTGAATAGCGCTGCTTGTCGAAACGTCATTGGAATACCAAGCAAAATTTAATTCCGTGGCATTTCTTCCAGGTGCAAATGTAAGATCGGTAGCAACATATCCGTTACCGTTACTGCCGCCACCTCCAGCTCCACCGCTGCCTTGATCATCACCCGTACTACTGCCTGGATTGGTATTTGCAACTAACTCCATATCCCAATATACGTCTGAACTGTCTGCTCTGCCCTGATGTACTTCTGCTGACAGGACATTCTCCCCTTGGACCAGGTAAGACATATCCGTTGCGTCCAACGTAAAGACCGGTGACGCTCCTTCGGTGGCAGTATCTAACGCTTGACCTAAATCAGAAACATATTTGTCATAACCGATTTCAGGTAAATCCGCTTTAGAAGGAAGATTGGTTCTGGAAACCTCATGACCATTCAGATAGATAACTGCTGCATCATCAATGCCAGCCAAAATCGATCCACTATCACCAATAGCTGACAAATCGTCAACGTTGAATGTTGTCCTGAAATATGACGTCGGATATTTATGACTAGAATCTGATCCATAACTAATCACTGTGTTAATCCGACCATTTAGTGAATTTGTTTCAGAAGATGGATATCCAAGAGGTGCTGCTCCACTTTGCCAACTACTGTCATCAAAGCTTGTGTCCCTCCATGCAGTTCCCTGATCAGAGCCGTCGTCCAGATATTCCCACACACTTCCCCGACTTAAAAGAACAATACTGTCATTATCATTGGTTGCGGCGACAGCAAAACTGACCGGGAGAAAAAAGTTGCCTAATAACATGCTGATCATTAGAACTATGGACAAAACTTTCTTTGCTAATCTCATATTAACCTCCC